>JBDSAB010000505.1:0-21580 GCA_039922395.1 Caldimonas sp. | reverse complement strand
CTGCGCTGCACGCCGGTGTTCATGTAGGCCTCGTTGTCGTAGCAGATGTAGAGCACGTCGTCGTTGCGCTCGAACATGCCCGACAGGCAGCCGAAGCCGATGTCGGTGGTGCCGCCGTCGCCGCCCTGCGCGATCACGCGGACGTCGCTGCGCGACTGCCCCGCCTTCTGCGCCTTGACCTTCAGCGCGGCGGCGATGCCGGTGCCGACCGCGGCGGCGTTGCCGACCAGCGAATGGATCCATGGCAGCTGCCATGACGACTCGGGGTAGGGCGTCGAGAACACCTCGAGGCAGCCGGTCGCGTTGGCTGCGATCAGGCGCCCCGCAGTCGCGCGCATGGCCGCATCGACCGCATAGCGCGCGCCGAGCGCCTCGCCGCAACCCTGGCAGGCGCGATGCCCCGAGTTCAGCGAGTTGCTGCGCTCGACCGACGACTGCACGCTGCGCTGCTCGGGCGAAAGCAGGCGGTTGCCGACCGTGAAGGTGCCGGTCTGGTAGAACTTGAGCGGTTGGTTCATGCCTAGGCCACCTTCGCCGAGATCGGACCGACGTCGCGCAGCAGGTTCTCGGCGATCGGGCCGCTGCGCCGCATCAGCGCCTCGCGTTCGAGCTGGCGGTTGACGATGCGCCAGTCGAGGTCCATGAAGGTCAGCGGCTGCAGCAGGTCGGCGACCGCTTCGCGCAGCGTGCGATTGAGCGACGCCTTCGTGATCGCGCGCCCGCCGAGGCCGGCGACGACGGTGTAGCCGTGCAACTGCAGGCCCGACAGTGCGAGCCGCACGTCCGTCGAAACGACACCGCCGAGGCCGACCGAGAAGCTCTTCTCGAGCACGACCACGCGGCGGGCGTGGCCGAGGGCGGCGCGCACCGCCGCGAGCGGGAACGGCCTGAACGACTGGATGCCGAGCACGCCGATCGGGATGCCGGCGTCGCGCAGCTCGTCGATCGTGTCCTTCAGCGTGCCGAGCACCGAGCCGAGGGCGACCACGATCGTCTCCGCGTCCTCGGTGCGGTAGCCGCGCACCAGCCCGCCCGAGCGCCTCCCGAAGCGCTGCTCGAACTCGGCCGCGATGCGCGGAATGCTGTCGAGCGCGACCATCTGCTTCGCATGGGCGAGATAGCGGACCTCCATGAACGCCTCCGGCCCGACCATCGCGCCGATCGAGACCGGTTCCGCGGGATCGAGCACCTGGCGCGGCTCGTAGGGCGGCAGGAACGCATCGACGTCGGCCTGCGCCGGGATGTCGACCCGCTCGTAGGCGTGGGTCAGGATGAAGCCGTCCATGCACACCATCACCGGCATCGAGAGCTCCTCGGCCAGCCGGAAGGCCTGGATGTGCAGGTCGAGCGCTTCCTGGTTGGTCTCGGCGAACAGCTGGATCCAGCCGCTGTCGCGCTGGCTCATCGAGTCGCTGTGGTCGTTCCAGATGTTGATCGGCGCGCCGATCGCCCGGTTCGCGACCGTCATCACGATCGGCAGGCCGAGGCCCGAGGCGTTGTAGACCGCCTCGCACATGAAGAGCAGGCCCTGGCTCGCGGTCGCGGTGTAGGTGCGGGCGCCGGCGGCCGAGGCGCCGATCGCGACGCTCATCGCGGCGAACTCGCTCTCGACGTTGATGAACTCGCAGGGCGCCAGCGCGCCGCTCTTCACCATCTCGCCGAGCCCTTCGACGATGTGCGTCTGCGGCGAGATCGGATAGGCGCAGATCACGTCGGGGCGGCTCAAAGCCACCGCCTCGGCGACGGCGTGCGAGCCTTCGGTCTGTTTGAGCATGCCTCAGCCTCCGTTCGGGCGCACGTCGCGGCCAGCGCCTGCGCGCGGTATCGGTCGCATCGGAGGAGCCCCGATCGCCGCTGCGCGCTCCGCAACTTCATCGCGCACGTACTCGCAGGCCTCGGTCGCCGCAGCGACATTGAGCTCGGCGACCTTGCCGGCGAACTTCGCGCGGATGGCGTGCGCAACGGCGTCGAGTGTGATCAGTCCCGACAACGCGGCGAAACCGCCGAGCAGCACCGCGTTCGGCAGCGGCCGACCCAGGTGCTTCAGCGCAATCTCGGTCGCGGGGACGGTGATCAGCCGCTCATGGCGCAAGCGCTGCGAGATCTCATCGAGGCCGAGTTCCTCGAATGTGCGCTTGCTGTTGATCAGGACGTAACCATCGGCGCTCAGACCCTGGAACACGTCGACCTGGTGCAGCAGCGTCGGGTCCTGGACGATCAGCACGTCGGGCGCGAGGATCGGCTCGCGCATCCGGATTTCATGGTCGTCGATGCGGCAGAACGCGACCACCGGCGCGCCGGTTCGCTCTGAACCGAAGCTCGGGAAGGCCTGCGCATGACGGCCCTGCTCGAACGCCGCGATCGAGAGCAGTTCGGCCGCAGTGACCACCCCCTGGCCGCCTCGCCCGTGAATTCGAATCTGCAGCATCGGTCTCCTTCGCGGTGCCTCGCCGGCAACGATCCGAGACTAGGGACTGGCGGCGACGCGCGGTTTGAGCCACATCAACCGAGCCACTGGGTGTTTACCCTGCGCGCAGGCGCGATCGGAGTGCGTCGTTCCGCTTCATGCGTAGGCGGCGTAAGTCGGGTCGTACATGCACGAGCGGACATGGGCGAGCAGGTCGACCGGGCGCTCGATCCCGGCGTGGCCCTGCGCGAAGGCGACTTCCGCGACGCTGGCCGCGATCCGCGCCGAGACGTCGCGAACTTGCGCAAGCGGCGGGTAGAGGCTGCCTTGCGCTAGGTCTTGCTCGGTGACCTGATCGGCCAGCGTGCGCGCTGCGGCAAGAAACATCTCGTCGGTGATGCGCCGCGCGCCGACCGCGATGGCGCCGAGGCCGATGCCGGGGAAGATGTACGAGTTGTTCCCCTGGCGCGAAACCCAGGTCCGGGTTCCGATCGTGACCGGGTCGAACGGGCTGCCGGATGCGAACAGCGCCTGTCCGCCGCTCCATTCATAGGCCTGCTCCGGCGTGCATTCGGCTTTCGAGGTCGGGTTGGACAGCGCGAACACGATCGGGCGAGGGTTCAGCTGGGCCATCTCCTCGACGACCGGCCTTGTGAACGCGCCGGCCTTCGCGGAAACCCCGATCAGGGCGGTCGGCTCGAGCGAGCGGATCGCGGCGACGAGATCGGTCTGTCGTGCGTTGTCGTGGGCGTACGGCCGCTTGTGCTCGGCCAGGTCGTCGCCGCGCGCAGCGACGACGAGGCCCTGCGAGTCGAACAGCCAGCAGGCGCGGCGCGCCTGTGCAGGGTCGGCGCCACCGGCCACCATCGCCGCTACCGCCAGGTCGGCGATCCCGGTGGCCGCCTCGCCGGCTCCGAGGAACAGCAGGCGCTGGCGCTCGAGCGGGGTCTTGGTCACGCGCAGCGCCGAGTAAAGCCCGGCCAGCGCCACCGCGGCGGTGCCCTGGATGTCGTCGTTGAACGTGCAGATGCGATCGCGGTACTTCTTCAGCAGGCGAAACGCGTTGTGGTTTGCGAAATCCTCGAACTGGATCACGACGCCGGGGAAAACCTCGCAGGCGGCGTTGACGAACTCATCGACGAGGTCGTCGTAGGCCGCGCCGGTCAGGCGCGGCTGCGCCAGGCCCAGATAAAGCGGGTCGTCGCGCAGCGCCGGGTTGTTGGTGCCGACGTCGAACATCACCGGGAGGCACTGGTCCGGCTGGACGCCGGCGCAGGCGACATACAGCGAGAGCTTGCCGACCGGGATGCCCATGCCGCTCGAGCCGAGGTCACCCAGCCCGAGGATGCGTTCGCCGTCGGTCACGACGATCATCGCGACGTCGCGGTGCGGCCAGTTGCGCAGGAGTTCCCTGATCTGCCCGCGGTCCTTCGCGGTGACGAAGATGCCGCGCGGCCGCTGGAAGATATGGCCGAACTTCTGGCATGCGAGGCCGACCGTCGGCGTGTAGATGATCGGCATCATCTCGTCGGGGTTCTCGGTGACGACGCGGAAGAACAGCGCTTCGTTGCGGTCGTGCAGTGCCGTCATGAAGATGTACTGCTCGAGCGGGCTCTGCAGGCGATGGAAATTGCCGAGCACGCGCGCGACTTGTTCGGACAGCGTGCACACATGCGGCGGCAACAGGCCCTTCAGGCCGAGGACGTCGCGTTCGGCGTCGCTGAAGGCGGTGCCCTTGTTCAGTTCCGGGTCGTGCAGCAGCGTGACGCCGCGCGGAAACCAGGGTGACAGCGGCGCGGCGCGGGTCGGGTGTTCGCTGAGCATGAACCGCTCTCCATCGTAGGCACCTTGCGGCGATGCGCCGACAGTAGCGCTGAATCGACGCGCCGCTTTTGCTTTAGGACAAACCTTGCCGCGTTCGGGAAATCAGGATCGGGGCGTCGGACCCTGGTTTGTACTCATGCCGCGCCGACGGGCGCCGTTGACCTGCGTCAACAAGCGGCGCTCGGCTTGCATCGAAGATGCCGCGTGAGCCGCACCTTCTCGCACCTTCCACCATGAACACCGGCTCGGCCGTCGTCTCCGGTCGTCCGCGCAGCAGCGCGCGCAAGAGCCGATGGCCGGCGCGGCTCGACTGGATGCAGAGCGTCAGCGGCCTCGTGCTCGCACTCTTCATGTGGGGCCACATGTTCTTCGTCTCGTCGATCCTGCTCGGCAAGGACGCGATGTGGACGGTGACCCGGTTCTTCGAGGGCTACTTCGTGTTCGGGCGCTCGTATCCGTGGATCGTCTCGATCGCCGTCGCCGGCGTGCTGGCGCTGCTCGTCGTCCACGCGATGCTCGCGCTGCGCAAGTTCCCGATCGACTATGGCCAGTACCGCGCGTTCCGCGACCACGTCGGCACGATGAAGCATGCCGACACGACACTCTGGTGGTGGCAGGTCGTGACCGGCTTCGCGATGTTCTTCCTGGCCTCGGTGCACCTGCACGCGATGCTGACGCGGCCCGAGCGCATCGGGCCGTTCGAGAGCGCCGACCGGGTCTGGAGCGATCACTACTGGCCGCTCTACCTGGTGCTGCTGTTCGCGGTCGAACTGCACGGCGGCATCGGGCTCTACCGGCTTTCAGTCAAGTGGGGCTGGTTCGCCGGCGCCAACGCCGATGCGAACCGGCGCCGCCTGAAGACGCTGAAGTGGGCGTTGACGGCGTTCTTCCTGGTGCTCGGCCTGACGACCCTCGCCGCCTACATGAAGATCGGCATCGAGCACGCAGCCCATGCCGGCGAGGCCTACACGCCGGCCTGGGCAGCGCCCGTTCCGGCGGCGCCGCGATGAAGGCGCTGCGGTGAAGATCGAATACACCGACGTGCTCGTGATCGGCGGCGGCCTGGCCGGGCTGCGCGTCGCGATCGGCGCGAAGCGGCGCGGCCACGACGCCGTGATCCTGTCGCTGGTGCCGCCGAAGCGCTCGCACTCGGTGGCCGCGCAGGGCGGCATGCAGGCGTCGCTCGCCAACGTCATCAAGGGGCAGGGCGACAACGAGGACATCCATTTCGAGGACACCGTGCGCGGCAGCGACTGGGGCGCCGACCAGCGCGTCGTCCGGATGTTCGTCGACACCGCGCCGAAGGCGGTGCGCGAGCTCGCAGCCTGGGGCGTGCCGTGGAGCCGGGTCGCGCGCGGCGACCGCCAGGTCGTCATCAACGGCCAGAAGGTCACCTTGACCGAGCGCGACGAGGCGCACGGCCTGGTCGCGCAGCGCGACTTCGGCGGCACGAAGAAGTGGCGCACCTGTTATGTCTCCGACGGTACCGGCCACGCGATGCTGTTCGCGGTCAGCGACCGGGCGATCGCGGAGTCGATCACGGTCAAGGAGCGGGTCGAGGCGATCGCGCTGATTCACGAGGGCGGGCGCTGCTACGGCGCGGTCGTCCGCGACCTCGTCACCGGCGTGCTGAGCGCCTGGGTCGCGAAGGCGACGACGATCGCGACCGGCGGTGCCGGACGGCTCTACCGGGTGACGACGAACGCGGTGATCTGCGAAGGCATCGGCACCGCGATCGCACTCGAGACCGGCGTCGCGACGCTCGGCAACATGGAGGCGGTGCAGTTCCATCCGACCGGCATCTTTCCGGCCGGCATCCTCGTGACCGAGGGCTGCCGTGGGGACGGCGGGCTGCTGAAGGACGTCGACGGCCATCGCTTCATGCCCGACTACGAGCCCGAGAAGAAGGAGCTCGCGTCGCGCGACGTCGTCTCGCGCCGCATGGAGACGCACATCCGGAAGGGCAAGGGCGCGACCTCGCGCTTCGGCGATCACCTCTGGCTCGACATCACGCAGCTCGGCCGCGCCCACATCGAGAAGAACCTGCGCGAGGTCAAGGAGATCTGCGAATCGTTTCTCGGCATCGATCCGGTCGAGCAGATGATCGCGGTGCGGCCGGCCCAGCACTACACGATGGGCGGCGTGCGCACCGACCACACCGGCCAGAGCGCGACCCTGAAGGGTCTCTTCGCCGCCGGCGAGGCGGCCTGCTGGGACCTGCACGGCTTCAACCGCCTCGGCGGCAACTCCGTCGCCGAGACCGTGGTCGCCGGCATGATCGTCGGCGACAGCGTTGCCGATTTCTGCGACGGTGCCGACAGCGAGGTGCGCATTCCGACCGGGCTGGTGCGCGAGCTTGTCGCCGCCGAGCAGGCCAAGCTCGATCGGCTGAGCAACGGCGGCGGCACCGAGGACGCCTCGGTGCTGCGCGGAGCGATGCAGGACATCATGACCGCGAAGGTCGGCATCTTCCGCACGGGGAGCGACCTCGCAGCGGCGGTGGCGGAGTTGCAGGTGCTGCTCGAGCGCAGCCGCCACATCGGCCTGAAGCACGGCGCGCCCGGCGCGAATCCGGAGCTCGTCACCGCGTACCGCGTGCAGAAGATGCTGAAGCTCGCGCTCTGCATCGCGCACGGCGCCGCGCAGCGCACCGAGAGCCGCGGCGCCCATTTCCGCGAGGACTTCCCGCGTCGCGACGACGCGCAGTGGCTGAAGCGCACGCTCGCGACCTGGTCCGGCGACGCCGCGACGCTGCCGACCCTGGCCTACGAGCCGATCGACGTGATGTCCATGGAGCTGCCGCCCGGCTGGCGCGGCTACGGCGCGAAGGACTATGTCGATCACCCGGATACGCCGGTGCGCACCGCGCAAGTGGTAGCGCTGCGCGAGCGGCTGCGCGCCGCGCCGCGCTTCGAGGTCCAGCAGGCGCTGATGCCGTACGAAGACCTGCTGCCCGAGGCCCTGCGCGGCCGCAACGAACGCATCGACGAGCCGCTCGCATGAGGATCCCGATCCACCCGGTCAGCGCACCGTTGCTGCCGACGGCGCCGGCGGCAGCCGATGCGCCGGTCGCCACACCGGCCGACGGCACGCCGCGGCGGCTGCGGATCCGCGTGCTGCGCTTCAATCCGCAGCAGCCGGCGGTCGCGCCGCACTGGCAGACCTACCAGCTCGACGATGCCGCCGGCATGACGCTCTTCATCGCGCTCAGCGAGATCCGCGAGAAGCTCGACCCGTCGCTGCAGTTCGATTTCGTCTGCCGTGCCGGCATCTGCGGCAGTTGCGCGATGCTGATCGACGGCCGCCCCGCGCTGGCCTGCCGCACGCTGACGCAGAACCTCGCCGACGAGTTCACGCTGGCGCCGCTGCCGGTGTTCGAGCTGATCGGCGACCTCTCGGTCGACACCGGCAAGTGGATGCGCGGGATGAGCGAGCGCCTCGAGAACTGGGTCCACCAGCAGGAGGAGGCGATCGACCTGCGCCGGCTCGAGGCGCGCATGGAGCCCGAACTCGCGGAAAAGATCTACGAGCTCGACCGCTGCATCGAGTGCGGCTGCTGCGTCTCCGCCTGCGGCACCGCGCGGATGCGCGAGGACTTCGTCGGCGCGGTCGGCCTGAACAAGATCGCGCGCTTCCGGCTCGACCCGCGCGACACCCGCAGCGACGACGACTTCTACGAGCTGGTCGGCGACGACGACGGCGTGTTCGGCTGCATGTCGCTGCTCGGCTGCCACGACGTCTGCCCGAAGCACCTGCCGCTGTCGACGCAGCTCGCGTTCATCCGACGCAAGATGGTTTCGATCGGATGGAAATGAAGTACCGACGAGCGCCGGACCACGACCTCCGCGAGCCGCTTTGCGTGCTCGAACGTCATCTTTGGAAGGAGACAGACCGATGAAACTCACAACCCCGAACCGTCGCCACATCCTCGCTGCCGCCGGCGCCTTGATGCTGGCTCAGCCCGCCTGGTCTCAGGCGCCGATCGTCATCAAGTTCAGCCACGTCGTCGCGATCGACACGCCGAAGGGCAAGGCGTCGGAGTTCTTCGCGAAGAAGGCCGCCGAGCTGACGAAGGGCAAGGTGAAGGTCGAGGTCTACGCCAACTCGACGCTCTACAAGGACAAGGAAGAGATGGAGGCGCTGCAGCTCGGCGCCGTGCAGATGCTGGCCCCATCGCTCGCCAAGTTCGGCCCGCTCGGTGTCAAGGAGTTCGAGGTCTTCGACCTGCCTTTCATCTTCGACAACTCGGCCGAGCTGCACAAGGTGACCCAGGGCCCGGTCGGCAAGCAGTTGCTGGGCAAGCTCGAGGCCAAGGGCATCCGCGGCCTCGCGTTCTGGGACAACGGCTTCAAGTCGTTCTCGGCCAACAAGGCGCTGAAGACGGCGGATGACTTCCGCGGCCTGAAGATGCGCATCCAGTCGTCGAAGGTGCTGGAGGCGCAGATGCGCGCGGTCGGCGCGCTGCCGCAGGTGATGGCGTTCTCCGAGGTCTACCAGGGCCTGCAGACGGGCGTCGTCGACGGCACCGAGAACCCGCACTCGAACCTCTACACGCAGAAGATGCACGAGGTGCAGAAGTTCGTCACGGTGTCCGACCACGGCTACCTCGGCTACGCGGTGATCACCAACAAGAAGTTCTGGGACGGGCTGCCGGCCGACGTGCACGGGGCCCTCGAGCAGGCCATGAAGGAGGCGACCGACTACGCGAACAAGATCGCGCAGGAGGAGAACGATGCGGCGCTCGAAGCCGTCAAGAAATCGGGCAAGACTCAGGTCGTCGTGCTGACGCCGGCCGAACGCCTCGCTTTGAAGAAGGCGATGCTGAAGGTGCACAAGGAGATGGAGTCGCGCATCGGCAAGGAAATGATCGAATCGGTCTACAAGGCGACCGGCTTCGAGCCGAACAAGCTGTAGCAACGACGCCGACCGCTGCGCCGTTCGTCGCATGGCCCGCCGTGTCGTTCGGCGTCGAAGGAGATCCCGATGCTGAAGGTGCTCGACCACCTGGAAGAATGGCTGATCTCGTTCCTGATGGGAGCGGCGACGCTGATCATCTTCGCTGCCGTCATCCATCGCTATGCGTCGGGAGTGTCGATTCCCGGCGTCCAGGACTGGCTCCTCGGCCTCAACTTCGGCTGGGCCCAGGAGCTCTGCATCATCATGTTCGTCTGGATGGCGAAGTTCGGCGCCGCTTACGGCGTGCGTACCGGCATTCACGTCGGCGTCGATGTGCTGATCAACCGGCTCGGCGATCGCACCCGTGCGAAGTTCATCATCTTCGGGCTGCTCGCCGGCGCCACCTTCACGGCGATCGTCGGCACGCTGGGGGCGACCTTCGTCTGGGAGAACGGCGCGCACTACGCGATCTTCCGGATGCTCGGCCTGGCCACCGGCGACCTGCCCGAAGGTCCCACCACGCCCGACCTCGAGGCGCCGACCTGGGTCGTCTACTCGGCGGTTCCGCTCGGTTCGTACCTGATGTGCTTCCGCTTCCTGCAGGTCACCTGGGGCTTCGTTCGCACCGGTGAGCTGCCGCACCACGACCAGTCGAAGGTCGAGGGCATCGAGGAGGGCGCCGGGTTGCCGCCCGGCGAGGAGGACGAGATCTATCGCATGGACGACGAGCTGCATCCGCACGACGTGACGACCGGCGGCGACCGCCGCAGCGTCGACCGCGGTCCGGCGGCCGGCATGCCCGAACGGCGCAGCACCGCGCCCCGCGACAGGAACGGCCCGCCATGAACACCGTCATCATCTTCGCGCTGCTGGTCGTGCTGATGCTGACCGGGATGCCGATCTCGATCTCGCTCGGCCTGACCGTGCTCTCGTTCCTGTTCTTCCTGACCCAGGTGCCGATCGAGTCGGTTGCGCTGAAGCTGTTCACCGGGATCGAGAAGTTCGAGATCATGGCGATCCCGTTCTTCATCCTCGCCGGCAACTTCCTGACGCACGGCGGCGTCGCCAAGCGGATGATCCGCTTCGCGACATCGATGGTCGGCCACTTCTACGGCGGGCTCGGCCTGGCCGGCGTGCTGGCTTGCGCGCTGTTCGCCGCGGTGTCCGGCTCATCGCCGGCGACCGTGGTCGCGATCGGCTCGATCCTGCTGCCGGCGATGGTCAAGGCCGGGTTCCCGAAACGCTTCGGCGCCGGCGTCATCACGACCTCGGGCGCGCTCGGCATCCTGATCCCGCCGTCGATCGTGATGGTGATGTACTCGGTGTCGACCAACACCTCGGTCGGAACGCTCTTCATGGCCGGCATCGTGCCCGGCATCGTGCTGGCGACGATGCTCGGCATGACCACCTGGTATCGCGCGCGCAGCAACAACTATCCGCGCCAGGCGAAGGTGAGCTGGGCCGGGCGGTTCAAGGCGTTCCGCGAATCGTTCTGGGGGCTCGCGCTGATCGTCATCGTGATGGGCGGCATCTACACGGGCCTCTTCACGCCGACCGAGGCGGCAGCGATGAGCGCGGTGTGGGCCTTCATCGCTGCGGTGTTCATCTACAAGGACCTGGGCCTGAAGGACGTGCCGCGCGTGCTGCTGGCGTCGGCCAACATGAGCGCGATGCTGCTCTACATCATCACCAACGCGATGCTGTTCTCGTTCCTGATGACGCACGAGAACATCCCGCAGGCGATGGCCGACGGGATGATCGGCACCGGCGTCGGGCTGATCGGCTTCCTGCTGATCGCCAACGTGCTGCTGCTCGCCGCCGGCAACTTCATGGAGCCGTCGTCGATCGTGCTCATCCTCGCACCGATCCTCTTCCCGATCGCGATGAAGCTCGGCATCGATCCGGTCCACTTCGGCATCCTGATGGTCGTCAACATGGAGGTCGGCATGTGCCACCCGCCGGTCGGCCTGAACCTCTACGTCGCCTCCGGCATCACCCGGATGGGGATCACCGAACTGACCGTCGCGACCTGGCCATGGCTGCTGACGATGCTGGTCTTCCTGGTCGTGATCACCTACTGGCCGCCGCTGACGCTCTGGCTGCCGCAACAGCTCGGCATGATTGCCGTGAAGTAGGCCGGCGCCGGCCGAGGCGGCGCCGGGGAACTGGACAGATGCCCCGGCTGGTCGGCCGGCTTCGTCCGCCGCGTCGCGGACGCTCAGCTCGCTGCGCCGGGCGCCCGGACCAGCAGCACCGGAACGGGACTTACACGCGTCACGCGTTCCGCGTCGCTGCCCATCAGCGCGTGTTGAAAGCCGCGCCGGCCGTGCGTGCCGAGGACGATCAGGTCGCATCGGGCGGCGCGGGCGTCCTCGACGATCGCGTCGGCGACACGGCCGCCCTTCAGATCGCGCAGCTCCGTCGTGACCGTCAGTCCGGCCCGCTCGGCCTCGGCCTTCGTCTCCTCGATCAGGTTGCGACCGAACTGGTGCAGGCCGCTGCGGTACTTCTCGACGTCGATCGTGTTGGCCATCTCGAGCATGATCGGAAAATCGCTGGTCACATGAAGCAGCCGCAGCCGCGCCTTCAGGGCGGTGGCCAGGCCGATGGCTTCGGTGAGGCCGCGTCGCGAGGTCTCGCTGCCGTCGAGCGGGACGAGGATGTTCTGGTACATGATGTTGCTTTCTACAGGGTCGAAGAAGTCTTCAATCTAGTGCCGCGGCGCCATCGCACCTTGAGCCACGTCAGATTCGGACGATCGACGACGGCCGAACCCTCCGAAGGTTCCCGGTGGAGCGCGCAACACGCCTCACCCGCAGAACCTACTCGCGCACGCGGTCGATGATCAGCGCGAGCCGTTCGGCGCCGGGCGCGACCGGCTCGCTGGCGCCGATCAGATCGCCGGCTGCCGGATTGGCGCTGCCCTGGCGCGAGACGCGCGCCTCGATCCGGACCGCCTTCGCGTCGGAGAGCTTTGCCTGCGGGCTCATCGCCATGCTGTCGTCGAGGCGAAACGTCAGCGGAAGATCGGCGACGCGCGCGCGCTGGACCGCGAGCGGCATGCGCGAACCGTCGGTCGAACGTGCGAACACGAAGACCGTGTCGTCCGGCCGTGCGCCGGCTTGCAGCGACGGGGCCAGGCTGACGATCCCGCTGACGGTACGGCTGCCCGCGGCCACCGGCGCCGGTGGAAGCTGCCCGGGCGCCGTATTCGCCCGCTGCGGAGCGGTCGGAGCCGCCGGTCCTGCCTGCGCCACGGCAGCGATCGGCGCGCCGATCTCCGCCAGGGTCTTCTGAATGAACCGGGCGTCGTCCGAATCGGCAGGCAGCTGACGCAGCAGGCGCTGCCAGTGGTCGGCCGCGGTCGGGAAGTCGCGCCGGTTGTAGGCGGCGGTCGCCGCCAGCGACAACGCCATCGGGTGATCCGGATCGAGTCGGAGTGCCTCGCCGACGAGCTGGATCGGGACGCCTTCGAGCTTGCCGCCTGCGCTCGTGGCGAGCACGTCGGCATAGACGGCGAGCAGCGACGCGTCCTGGTGCACGGCGTCGCCGAGGCGCTCGAACGCAGCCACGGCTTCGCGGTTGCGGCCCATCGCGTGATAGGACCGCGCGAGCATCGCCCAGCCCTTCTTGTCGCCCGGATTCTTCTCGAGGCGCGCGGCCAGGCCGGCGACCATCCCCTCGATTTCGGGCGAGGCGACGCCGTCGTGCGCCGAGGCGGCCGGTGCCGGACGGGCCAGCAGCGCGGCGGGTTCGCCGAGGATCGCGTACAGCGCGGAGGCGCCGAGCGGCAGCGCGATCGCGAGGGCGAGCACGGTGTGCCGGCCGTGCGCCGGCAGCACACGCGCAGTTGCAGCATCCGACGTGTCGTCGAGCAGCCGGCGTTGCAGCTCGTCGCGCGCCGCCGCGTGGTCGGCCGGTGCGATCACGCCCGCCGCGAGGTCGCGGTCGAGTTCGGCAAGCTGGTCGCGGTGCACGCCCGCATTGACCTGCGGTCCCGAGGCATCGCGTGGATCGCTGCGCGCTTGCTGCCACGGCCTCAGCAGCAGCAGCAAGGTCACTGCGACCAGGCTCATCGCCGCGAACATGAAGGCACCCATCAGCGTTCTCCGGAAAGCAGCGCGGCGGCCCGGGCGCGGTCGCCGTCGGACAGCGGGGGTTCGGTGCGGCGCGGCCGGTGCACGTGCCGGATCAGCGCGGCGAGCGCGCCCGCCAGCAACACGAACGGGCCGATCCAGAGCAGCCAGGTGCTCGGCTTCAGCGGCGGCCGATAGCGCACGAAATCGCCATAGCGACTGACCAGGAAGTCGAGGATCTCCGGGTCGGTCTTGCCGGCCTTGATCAAGGTGCGGATCTCGCGGCGCAGATCCAGCGCGAGCTCGGCGCGCGACGCGGCGAGGGATTCGTTCTGGCAGACGAGGCAGCGCAACTCGTCGGCGATGCCGAGCAGGCGCTCTTCGACGGCGGCGTCGGCGGCGAGCGGCAGCGCCTCGCGCGCGCCGGCACCGAGCGCGCACAGCGCCAGCAGCAGCCACAGGCCGAGCCGCCTCATTGCTGGAGCTCCCGGATCAGCGGCAGGATCTTGGCCTGCAGCAACTCGGTGCTGATCGGGCCGACCTGCTTGAAGCGGATCGTGCCGCGCTTGTCGATCACGTAGGTTTCGGGAACGCCGTAGACGCCGTAGTCGATGCCGACCCGGCCATCGGCATCGACCGCCGACAGCAGGTACGGATCACCGTGCTGGGCCAGCCAGGCGCGGGCGTCGCCGACCGCGTCCTTGTAGTCGAGCCCGACCAGCGGCACGACCGCGCTCTTCGCGATGTCGAGCAGCACCGGGTGCTCCTGGCGGCACGACACGCACCACGAGGCCCAGACGTTGAGCATCCAGACCTTGCCCCGCATGTCGGCCGGCGCGAACCGGCCGGGACCGGCCCCGGCGTCGTCCGCCAGGCGCGGCAGGTCGAACGCCGGTGCCGCGCGGCCGACCAGCGGCGACGGCAGCTCGTGCGGATTGCGGTCGAGGCCGACGCCGAGAAAGACCGCGAGGCCCAGGAAGAGGCCGAGCGGCACCAGGTAGCGCTTCACGCCACGGCTCCTTGAACGGCCGGCGCGGCGCTGCGCAGGCGATAGCGCCGGTCGGCGGCGGCGAGCGCGCCGCCGAGGGCCATCAGCAGGCAGCCGCCCCAGATCCAGACCACGAACGGCTTGTAGTAGACGCGCACGCTCCACGCCGCGTTCGCGCCGCCGCCGTCGAGGCGCTCGCCCATCGAGACGTAGAGATCGCGCGTGAAGCCGCTGTCGATCGCGGTCTCGGTCATCGGCATCTGCGACGACCCGTACCGGCGCTTCTCGGGCGCGAGCGTCCGCAGCAGGCGACCGTCCTTCGACAGCTCGACGTCGCCGCGCTGCGCGATGTAGTTCGGACCCGCGACCTCGCGCACGCCGACCAGGCGCACCGTGTAGCCGCCGATCTCGACGGTGTCGCCGAACGCCATCCGGACGTCCTTCTCGACCTCGTAGCCCTTGACCATCGTGACGCCGACGACGAAGGTCGCAATGCCGAGGTGGGCGATCTGCATGCCCCAGAACGACCACGGCGGCCGTGCCAGCCGCAGCCGCTCGCGGACCTGCATCACGCCGCTGGCGGCAATCCAGACCGCGAGCATCAGGCCGAGCGCGACCAGCGGCGACCAGCGACCCATCAGGAACGGCAGACCGATGCCGGCGACCAGTGCGACCAGCGCGGGCAGGCGCAGTCGCCGCGCCATATCGGTGGCGTCGAGGCGCTTCCAGCGCGCGAGCGGCCCGATCGCCATCAGCACCAGCAGCGGCACCATGATCGGCACGAACACCGAGTTGAAGTAGGGCGGGCCGACCGAGAGCTTGCCGAGGCCGAGCGCGTCGATGAAGAGCGGGTACAGCGTACCGAGCAGCACCGCGCCGGCGCCGACGACGAGCAGCACGTTGTTGACGAGAAGCAGCGTCTCGCGCGACAGCAGCGCGAAGCTGCCGCCGAGCCCGACTTTCTGCGCGCGCCACGCGAACAGCGTCAGCGAGCCGCCGATCACGACCACCAGGAAGGCGAGGATGAAGATGCCGCGGCGCGGGTCGGTCGCGAACGCGTGCACCGAGGTCAGCACGCCCGAGCGCACGAGGAAAGTGCCGAGCAGCGACAGCGAGAACGCGCAGATTGCGAGCAGCACGGTCCAGTTCTTGAAGCTGCCGCGCTTCTCGGTGACGGCGAGCGAGTGGATCAGCGCGGTGCCGACCAGCCACGGCATGAAGGAGGCGTTCTCGACCGGGTCCCAGAACCACCAGCCGCCCCAGCCGAGCTCGTAGTAGGCCCACCACGAGCCCATCGCGATGCCGAGCGTCAGGAAGATCCAGGCGACGGTGGTCCACGGCCGCGACCAGCGCGCCCAGGCCGCGTCGAGGCGGCCCGAGAGCAGCGCGGCGATCGCGAACGCGAACGCGACCGAGAAGCCGACATAGCCCATGTACAGCATCGGCGGATGGAAGACGAGCCCCGGGTCCTGCAACAGCGGGTTCAGGTCCTGGCCGTCGGCGGCGGCCGGCAGCAGGCGCTCGAACGGGTTCGACGTGAACAGGATGAAGAGCAGGAATCCGGAACCGACCAGCCCGAGCACGCCGATCACGCGCGCCACCATGGCCCGCGGCAGCTGGCGCGACAGCAGGCTGACTGCCAGGGTCCAGCCGTTCAGCATCAGCATCCAGAGCAGCAGCGAGCCTTCGTGGCCGCCCCACACCGCGGCGGCGCGGTAGACCTGCGGCAGCCGCGAGTTCGAGTGGGCGGCGACGTAGGCGACCGAGAAGTCGTTGTTCAGGAAGGCCAGCATCAGGCAGCCGAACGCGACTGCGATCAGCGCGAACTGGGTCTGTGCCGCCGGCCGCGCGATCGCGATCCACGCCGCGTGGCTGCGGTGCGCGCCGAGGATCGGCAGGGTGCCCTGGACCAGGGCGACGCACAACGCGAGGATCAGCGCGAGGTGGCCGATTTCGGGCGTCATGGCTGGCCTTTCGTGGCGCGTGTCGCCTGGTGTGCGGTGTCGATGGCGTGCTGGGCTTCCGGCGGCATGTAGTTCTCGTCGTGTTTCGCGAGCACCTCGGTCGCGACGAATTCGCCGTGCGGGCCGAGCCGGCCCTGGGCGACAGCGCCCTTGCCCTCCTTGAAGAGGTCGGGAAGGATGCCGGTGTAGTGCACCGCCATGTCGCGCGCGGTGTCGGTGATGACGAAGCGCACGGTCATCTGGTCGCGCTGCAGGCTGCCCTCCTTGACGAGCCCGCCGACGCGGAACGTGCGTTCGCGCGGCGCCTGACCGGCCTCGACCTGGGTCGGCGTGAAGAAGAACGCGACGTTGCTGTCGAGTGCGTTCAGGACCAGCGCGGCGGCGACGCCGAGGCTCGCGACGCCGCCGAGGATCACGACGAGCCGCTTGCTGCGCGGCTTCATGCGGCCTGCCTCCGGTGCTGGCGCGGCGCCGACGCATTCGCGAGCCGGCCGCCGGCGTTGCCCCGGCCGCGTCGGCGCAACGCCGCCACGAGTTGCCGGTGCCGGCGCCGCAGCAGCCACGGCTCGACCGTCATCGCGACAGCACAGGCACCAAGGCTGCCCCACACGTAGACGGCGTAGCCGCCCATCGCGAAGAAATCCGCTGCGCTATGCCACTGCATGCTGCACCCATTCGGTATGCGCTTCGCGCTCGAGCAGGATGTTGCGCACCCGTGCCAGCGCGACCGCGATTGCGTACATCCAGAAGGCGAGCGCCATCAGCAGCATCGCCCAGAGCATCGTCTGCGCCATCGACGCCGACTTCGTGACCGAGACCGACGCGCCCTGGTGCAGCGTGTTCCACCAGCGCACCGAGAAATAGATGATCGGCACGTTGACGACGCCGACCAGCGCGACGATCGCGCCGGCCTTGTCGGCACGCCGCGGGTCGTCGATCGCGGCCTGCAGTGCGATGAAGCCGAGGTAGAGGAAGAACAGGATCAGCGTCGAGGTGAGGCGCGCGTCCCAGACCCACCAGGTGCCCCACATCGGCTTGCCCCAGAGCGCACCGGTGACGAGCGACAGCAGCGCGAACAGCGCGCCGGTCGGCGCCAGCGCCGAGGCCATCATCGAGGCGAGGCGGACGCGGAAGGCGAGCCCGACGGCAGCCCAGAACGCCATCGCGCAGTAGATGAACATCGCCATCCAGCTCGCCGGCACGTGGACGAAGATGATCCGGTAGCCCTCGCCCTGCTGCGCGTCGGTCGGCGCGACGAAGAAGCCGAGCCCGAGGCCGGCGATCGCGAGCGCCACCGCGAGGCCGGCAAACAGCGGCTGCAGGCGGCCGGCGACCGGATAGAAGTTGGCCGGTGCGGCATAGCGGAAGGCGTGCAGCGAGTTCATGTCATTCCATCGCGATGCGGAGCGCCGCGGTGGTCGCCCACGGCGCGAAGAAGAGGGCGAGGACCAGCATCGCGCCGAGTACCGACAGGTGACCCCGCACGCCGAGCCCGGCGGCCTGCGCCTCGACCGCGCCGGCGCCGAACACCAGCGCCGGGATGAAGAGCGGCAGCACGAGCAGCGCCAGCAGCACGCCGCCGCCGCGCACGCCGAGCGTCAGCGCCGCGCCGATCGAGCCGATCAGGCTGAGCAGCGGGGTGCCGATCAGCAGCGACACGAACAGCACGCCGAGCGCGTCGGCATCGAGGCCGAACTGCAGCCCGAGCAGCGGCGCGATCAGCACCAGCGGCAGTCCGCACAGCAGCCAGTGCGCAGCCACCTTGCCGGCGATCTGCAACGCGAACGGATGCGGCGACAGCGCCATCTGCTCGAGCGTGCCGTCGGCGTGGTCGGCGGCGAACAGGCGCGGCAGGCCGAGCAGGGTGGCGAGCAGCGCGGCGACCCACAGCGCGCCCGGCCCGATGCGGCGCAACAGCTCGGGCTCCGGCCCGATGCCAAGCGGAAAGAGGCTCGTCACGACGACGAAGAAGGCGAGGGCCGTCAGCACCTCGCTGCGATGGCGCGCCGCGAGCAGCAGGTCGCGGCGCAGCGCAACGAACGCGGGGCTGGCGCCGGGGGTCGGTCGGGCGGATGGCGGGGCCACTGCGCGGTAGGCCGCGGCCTCGAGCAGCGCGCTCACAGCGTCAGCTCCTCGGCGCTTGCCAGCGGCACCGGCTGGTGGCTCGTGATCACCGCGACGCGGCCGGCATCGAGGTGGTCCTGCAGCAGCGTGCCGAGCAGCTCGACCGCCGGAGCATCGAGCGATGCGAACGGCTCGTCGAGCACCCACAGGTCGGCCGGCCGAAGCAGCAGCCGGGCCAGCAGCACGCGCCGCTTCTGGCCGGCCGAGAGATGCCGCGCCGGCAGGTCCTGGTGGTCGTCGAGGCGCACGCGCTCGAGGGCGTCGCCAAGAGCTTCAGGGCTCACCGCGACGCCGTCGAGGGCGAGTGCGACCCGAAGGTTCTCGCGCGGCGTCAGGTCGTCCTTCAGCGCCACCGGGTGGCCGAGGTAGACGGCGGCGCGGCGATAGGCCTGCGGATCGTCGCGGATGTCGACCCCGCGCCAGGTCATGCGGCCGGCATCGGGCGGCGAAAGGCCGACCAGCGTGCGCAGCAGGGTGGTCTTGCCGCTGCCGTTCGCGCCCTTGACGTGCAGCCACGCGCCCGCCTCGAGCGCGAACGCCAGGCCCTCGAAAAGGCGGCGCTCGCCGCGCGAGCAGGTCAGCTCGGTGGCGCTCAACATCGCGGTGCGGGGTGGCTCGGGCACGCCGCATCATTCGGCCCCCGCCCCGAAGCGGGTTTGACCTGCGTCAAAGTTCGCTGCCGGCGCGAGCGGCCTTTCGGGCGGCTCGCCGGCGCGCGGCCATCTCGCGGCCCATCTCGCGCCGCTCACCGGGCCGCAGGCGGGACCGGACCTCGGGGTACAAGCACGACTCTTCGAGCGCGATGTGATCGCGCGACAGGGCCGCGAAGATTGTGGCGCCCTCGCGCAGCACGTCGAGGTCGTACCAGGACTGGCCGCAGGCGATCGCGTCGACGTGCGGCGAGATCTCCATCCAGTCCTCCTCGAGCCAGTCGTGATCCTGCTGCAGCCGCAGGATCGCCTGCACGATCTCTGGTTGAGCGCTCGATGCCAGCTTCGGAAAGACGTGGCGTTCCTCGTCGTCGTGGTGCTGACGCACGGTGGTCGAGAAGTGCCGGACCACGTCGGTTGCGCGCGACTGGACGTCCTCATCGACGCCGTTCCCCTCGCTCAGCCAGGCGACCAGTGCCTCGAGTTCGCCGAGTGCCGCCAGCGTCTGCCGATGGCATTCGTCGAGCACCGCGAAGGCATCCGGGTGGTTGCCCAACGGGTCCGAATCGGAAGACAGGATCAGCGTTCCCATCGAAAAAGGGTAGCGCTGCGGAAGGTGCCCCGACTTGATATAGAACAACCTTTGCCGCAATGAGGCCGCGTGGCGGCGTTGCCGCCGCGGCGTCGCGACCTTCGAGCCACCGCGCATCAATCTGACACCCTTTTGTGCAGGGTCAAAGCGGTTGCGGGTCCGCAGCGTAGGGTCGGCGTCTGGGACCGGACTTCGGGGGCTGTCATGTTGACCGAGCGGATCGGGCGGCTGGTGCACCGCGAGAAGATGATCACGGCTTCGCCGCAGACCACCGTGTACGAAGCCGCGCGCCTGATGCTCGAGCATGCGATCAGCGCGGTCCTCGTCGTCGACGGGGGTGCGCTGGCCGGCATCTTCACCGAGCGCGACGCGGTCTTCCGGGTCGTCGCGCAAGGGCGCGATGCGTTCGGGGTCCGGCTCGGCGAGGTCATGACGCCGAAGCCGCTGACCGTCGACCTCGAAATGACCTTCGGACGCGCGTTGCTGATCATGCAGGAGCATCGCATCCGGCACCTGCCGGTGGTGGCCGACGGCAGGCCGGTCGGCATCGTCTCGGCGCGGGACGCGCTCGATCCGGAGCTCGAGGACTTCGTCTGCGAAGAGCGCCGGCGCGAGTCGCTGCGCTGAGCGCAACCGCTGCGCTCAAAGGCGGTCGACCCTGCCTTCGCGGATCAGCGGCGCATACAGCGCCACATCGGCGTCGATGCGGTCGCTCAGCGCCCGCGCCGTCGACGGCGTGATCTCGAAGCCGGCGGCCTGCGCGCGATCGCGCACGACCGGCGTGTCGAGGGCGACGGCGAGATCGCGACGAAGCTGCTCCAGCACCGCCGGCGGGGTCCGTGCGACCGCGACCAGCGCCGCCCACGGGTGCATCTCGACCGCCGGGCCGCCCGCCTCCTGCAGGGTCGGGATGTCCGGGTGGCTGGCCAGTCGGTGCCGCGCCGCGACCGCGATCGGTCGCAGCCGGCCGCTCGCCATCAGGCCCGAGGCGGTGTTCACGCCGATCGCGGTGAAGTCGACATCGCCGCTGGCGACGGCGGTCAGCATCGCGCCGGCGTCCTTGAAGGGGACGTGCAGCATTCGCACGTCGGCTGCGCGTGCGAAGGTCTCGATCGCGACGTGGCTTGCGTGGCCGTTGCCCAAAGTTGCATAGCTGACGGCGCTGCGGTCCCGCCGCGCCGCGTCGAGCAGTGCGACGACGCTGCCGAAACGGCCTTCGGCGCCGACCCAGAGCAGAAATGTCGCGCGAAACAGCAGCGTCAGCGGCACGAGGTCGCGCACCGGGTCATAGGGCAGCGTCGCGTGCAGCAGCGGGTTCACCGCCAGCGTTGCGGTGTCGGCGAGGAAGAGCGTATGGCCGTCGGCCGGAGTCCGGCGCACCTCGCCGAACGCGACGATGCCGGAAGCGCCGGGCTTGTTGTCGATCAGCACCGGCTGGCCCCACAGGTGTGCGAGCCGTTCCGCCACGCTGCGGGCGATGACGTCCGGACCGACGCCGACCGAATAGGGCACGACGATGCGCACCGCCCGTTCTGGAAATGCCGCCGCGCGCGCCGGCTTCAGCGCGAGCCCGGGGAGGGCACCGAGGGTTGCGACGATCGCGGCGCGACGCCGCAAGCCGGTCACGCTCGGCGCTTGGGGAGTCCACAAGCTTGCTGTCGGCTTCATCGGCGGTCCGCCTTTCCATCGCTGGCCCAAAGCAGGTCGGCGCGACGTGCACTCGGCACGCGATTGTGTGCAAGGCAGGCCGCGAGCCGGTTTGCGCCACATCAAGCGCGCATACGGTTCGACGACAAAGTGCGACGTCGCGGGTTTTCCATGAAGCGGAAAGTCAGGCCGGCTTGATTTAGCTCAATCGCCCGCCAAACCGCTGACGCACATTCCATTCGTATTCATCGGCCCGGATCCCCGGTGGCCGACATCCAACAGGAGCGGGTCAGCGTCGCATGAAGGTGGCCTTGTTCGTGCCGTGCTACGTCGATGCCTTCTTCCCGGAGGTCGGTATCGCCACGCTCGAGCTGCTCGAGCGACTGGGCTGCGAGGTCGATTTCCCGCTCGA
>JBDSAB010000504.1:0-16360 GCA_039922395.1 Caldimonas sp. | reverse complement strand
AGAGGCCGTTCGTGATCGACGTGTCGATGCTGAACGAGCCGGTTCCGACCGCTGGGCACTGGAACATCAACGACATCTACTCGCCGGGCGACCGCTCGGTGAGCCACGTCGCGGTCCCCTGAGCCATCGACGCCGAACTCGCCTGCGAGCGGCCTGTCCGCCGCGGCGGCCATCGCCTGGCGGGAAGGGCCGCGGCCGATAGGCCATCGACGACGTCGATGGCCGTCATTCAAAACAATCACTTCTGCGGATAGGACCGAGCTTCTATCCTGGGCTGGTTGCGGTCCGAAACCCACAGTCCACACGAAAGCCGCTGCGAGCGGCTCAACCGAGGAGACACCCATGAGCGATTCTTCGCACGACGACGACGCGCGCCTGTCGCGCCGCAACCTGCTGCGTGCCGGCGCGGTCTCCGGCGTCGCGGCGCTGAGCGGCGGCGCCGTCGGTCCGGCCGCTGCGGCGGCCTGCGGCAACGCGATCGCGCCGAGCGACGACCCCGAGGACATCGTGCTGGTCAACGGCCGCATCCACACGATGGACGACCAGAACCGGGTGGTCCAGTCGGTCGCGATCCGCAACGGCAAGTTCATCTACGTCGGCCACAACGGCCGGCCGGCGAGCCCGAACGCGACCGTGATCGATCTGCGTGGGCGCACTGTCGTGCCCGGCGTGGTCGAAGGGCACGATCACATCGTCAGCATGGCGAACCGGGTCGGCTATCACACGCCGATCGAGAGTGCGACGTCGATCAGCCAGGTCCAGCAGATCCTCGCGGCGCGGCGCCCCGGCGTGCCCCAGGGCCAATGGATCACTGCAATGGGCGGCTGGCACGCGAACCAGTTCACCGACGTTCGGCGTGCGCCGACGCGCGCCGAGCTCGATGCGGCGGTGTCCGACCGGCCCGTGATGCTGTTCTTCCAGTTCACCGGTCCGGCCGTCGTCAACAGCCTCGGCAAGGCGTTCCTCGAAAGCGTCACCTCGCCGCTGGCCGGACCGGTGACGGTGGCCGACAACGGCACGATCACCGCCGGACTTCAGTCGACGACCGCGCTCTACCACCTGCGCGTGCGTCAGACGTTCGAGGACAAGCGCCGCAGCACGCTCGATGCGATGGCGTTCTCGGCCAGCGTCGGCGTCACGGCGCACCTCGACGAGACACTGTTCCCGACGCCGGGGCCGCTGATGCCGAACCAGGCGCTCTCGAACCTCGACCAGTACACGATGTACAACCCGTGGCTCTCGCTGCACCGCGAGGGCAAGACGATCGTCCGGCTGCAGATGAACTTCCTGCAGAACCAGAACGACCCGGCGCTGCCGGAGCTGCACGAGCGTCTGCGCAACCAGTTCCAGTTCTTCGGCGACCCGATGATGATGACCGGCTCGATCGGCGAGTGGGCCGCGCCGATCGGCTCGGGCAATGTGTGGCGCGAGGCCCAGCGGCTGGTCGGCCAGTACCAGTGGCGCAACGAGAACGCAGTCGGCTCGCTGGCCCAGCTGCAGCAGGTGGTCGAGGCCTACGAGGCGGTCGACCAGGAGTTCGGCATCAAGGGCCTGCGCTGGATGGTCCACCACGTGCCGTTCGTCAGCAACGACCTGCTGACGCGCCTCAAGAATCTTGGCTGCGGTGTCGAGATGGCCGCCTTCCGCTGGGTCAGCTCCGCCGCGAATCCGCCCGCGCCGGTGGGTGCGCCGTTCCGGACCATCGTCGACCACGGCATCCAGGTCGGCATCCATGGAGACGGCGTGCACATCGCGCCGCTGAACCCGTGGCTGCACATCTACTACGCGACGACCGGCATCAATTCGTTCGGCACGCAGGTCAATCCCGGCCAGCAGCTGACGCGGCAGGAGGCGCTGCGTCTCTTCACGCGCGGCAACAGCTGGTTCCTGCGCATGGAGGACAAGATCGGTTCGATCGAGACGGGCAAGCTCGCCGATCTGCTGGTCCTGAACAAGGATTACTTCAGCGTCTCTGATGAAGAGATCAAGCGGATCCGACCGGTCATGACGATCGTCGACGGCGTCGTCGTGCACGACACCGGCGTGCTCGGCAGCCACAAGGCGAAGCAACGCGACTACCGCGGCCACGCCGACGCCCGCGGGCGCTGGGACGCCGACTACTAGGCGGCGCGCCGCACGCGGCTCGGACTCTTGCCGGGCACGCGGGCCACTGCGCGTGCGGAAGCGCGTGCAGGCCGCTCGAGGTCGGGGCCGTCGAACAGCCCGTGCTTCGCAATCAGGCCGCGCATCAGATCGACGAAAGACTGCAGCGCGGGCCCGGATTCGCTGTGCTGGAAGCAGATCGCGACGCGGTGCGGGGCCAGCGCCGGCCGGGTCGGCACGATGCGAACGGTGCGCCGCTCGAGATCTTCCTTCATCAGTCGAATCGACATCACGCCGATCGCCGCCCCACCGACGATCGCCTGCCGGGTCACCGCGGCGTTGTTGCACAGGCTGACCCGGGCCGGAACCGCACCGGCGTCGGCAAACCACTGCATCACGGTGGCATGGGCACGGGCCGACGGCGCGGCCAGCATCAGGTGATAGCCGGCGACCTCGCGCGGGGTCAGCGTCTCGCGCGGCAGCACCATGTCGTGGCGCGCAAACCAGGCAAGGCGGCTCAGCCCCACGGGAACCTGCTCGACGTGCGCTTCGACGTGCGGCTCGGAGACGATGGCGAGGTCGAGCGTGCGCTGGTTGAGCTGCTGGCTCAGCATGCCCGAGTCGCCCACGAAGACCGACGCCTTGATCGCCGGATAGAGCTCCTCGAGGCGCCGGAACATGTCGGCCATGCAGATCAGCGCGAAGTTCTCGCTGACGCCGATGCGCAGCAGCCCGCGCAGCGGATCGTGCGATCGGAAGCGCTCGCGCATCTCGGTCTCGGTCTCGAGCACGCGATCGGCATAGGCCAGCAGCGCGTGGGCTTCGGCAGTCGGTGTGATGCGCGGCCCGTTGCGCAGGAAGAGCGAGGTGTCGAGTGCCGACTCGAGCTCGCGAATGCGTTGCGAGATGCTCGGCTGCGTCAGCCCCAGCTCCTTGGCGGCACCCGAGAAGCTGCCGAGCCGCACGATGCGCTCGAACGCGCGCAGCTGGTTCATGGTGACATTCATGATTGGCTGTTTCTATCATCTTCACCGCGAAAAATCGATTTTTCTTTTCGAGAGGTAGCGCTTAGCCTCCCGGTCGGTGGTGGTCGGATGCCCGCCGATGCCACCTGAACGACACGCTGGAGGAGACAACGTGAGGCACGACGTACTCGCATCGAAGTGCGCGGCCTTGCAACGCTTCGGCACTGCAACGGTCCACGAAGCTCAGGGGCAGAAGGGAGCCGTGGACGGCGCGATCCGGCCGGTCGATCCGGCCATGCGCCTCGCGGGGCCGGCGCTCACCGTGAGGTGCCGGCCCGGCGACAACCTCGTGCTCCATTACGCGCTGACGAAGTTGCAGCCGGGACAGGTGCTCGTCGTCGACGCCGAAGGCTTCGTCGAGGCCGGGCCGTGGGGAGACATCATGTCGACGGCCGCCATGCTGCGCGGCTGCGCCGGCCTCGTGATCGACGGCTCGGTGCGCGATTCGCAGGCGATCATCGACATGGGATTCCCGGTCTTCTCGCGCGGGCTCTCGATCAAGGGCACGAACAAGTTCCAGCCCGGCCAGGTCGGCGTACCAGTCGTGCTCGGCGGCATCGTCGTGCGCACCGGCGACATCGTGGTGGGCGATCGCGACGGCCTGGTCGTCGTGCTCGCCGAAGAGATCGACTCGGCGATCGAGGCCTCCGAGATCCGCGAGGACAAGGAAAAGAAGACACGCGATCAGCTCGCCGCCGGCACGTCGACGGTCGAGCTGCTGGGCGTGCAGAAGCTGCTGGATTCGTTCGGGATGAGGTGATGCGGGTGGCCGGCATCCCGAGCCGGCGGTGACGAGGAGACAAAACCATGAGAAGGGCCCATGCCGCGGCAGCGGCAGCATTCGTCCTGTGCGCGTCGCACGCGACGGACGTGCAGGCGGTCGACACGCTGCCGTGCAAGACGATCCGCATCGTCGCGCCGAACCCGCCGGGCGGGGCGACCGACGTGCTGTCCCGGATGATCGCGACGCCGCTGCAGCTGCGCACCGGCGTGCCCGTCATCGTCGAGAACAAGGGCGGCGCGTCGACCAACATCGGCAACGAGTTCGTCGTCCGCTCGCCGCCCGACGGCTGCACGATGCTGCTCGGCAACATCTCGATGGCGCTGAACAAGAGCCTGTTCAAGCTCAGCTTCGATGTCGAGCAGGACCTGCGGGCGGTGATCCAGGTCGCCGCGGTGCCGGTGGTGCTGTTCGTGCATCCGAGCGTGCCCGCCAAGACGATGAAGGAGTTCATCGACTACGCGAAGGCAGCGCCGGACAAGGTCAGCTTCTCGAGCGCCGGCAACGGCACGCCGACCCATCTGATCGTCGAGATGATCAATGCACAGGCCGGCACCAAGATCATCCACGTGCCGTACCGCGGCGCCGGCCCGGCCACGCTCGACGTCGTCTCGGGGCAGATCCAGAGCTCGTCGGATTCGCTGATCCCGCTGGTTCCGCACATCCGCAACGGCAGCGTGCGGGCCCTGGGCGTGACCGGCCGCAGCCGCTCGTCGGCACTGCCCGACGTGCCGACCTTCGGCGAACAGGGCTTCGGCTATGCCGACATCGCGCTCTGGTACGGCGTGATGGTGCCGAGCAAGACGCCGGACGACAGGGTCCGGCGCCTGAACGAGGAGATCGCCGCGATCCTGGCGACGCCCGAGGTGCAGACCCGGCTCGCGGGCCTCGGTTCCGACCGGCCGCCGCGAACGCCCGAGGCGTTCCAGGCGCTGCTGCACACCGAGACGGTGCGGCTCGGCGACCTGATCCGGAAAGCCAACATCACCACCGAGTAGCCGCCGTTCGATGATCATCGACTGCCACGGTCACTACACGACGGCGCCGCGCTCGCTCGAGGCGTACCGCGCCCAGCAGGCGGCGCTGTTCCCGGACGCGGCGAAGCTTGCGGCGCTCGAGGCGCCGCGCTTCAGCGACGATCAGCTGCGCGACAGCATCGAGTCGGGCCAGCTGCGCATCCAGCAGGAACGCGGCGTCGACCTGACCTTGTTCTCGCCGCGCGCCGCCGGCATGTCGCACCACATCGGCGATGCGGCGACGAGCGCGTCGTGGTCGATGCTCTGCAACGACCTGATCGCGCGCATCTGCTGCATGCATCCGCGCCACTTCGTCGGCGTTGCGCAGCTTCCGCAGTCGCCCGGCGTGGCGCCGGCGAACTGCATCCCCGAGCTCGTGCGCTGCGTCGAGGAGCTCGGCTTCATCGGCTGCAATCTGAACCCGGACCCGTCGGGCGGTCACTGGCAGGAGCCGCCGCTGACCGATCGCTGGTGGTATCCGCTCTACGAGAAGATGGTCGAGCTCGACATGCCGGCGATGATCCACGTCAGCGCGTCCTGCAACCCGGCGTTCCACACCGCCGGTGCGCACTACCTGAACGGCGGCACCACGGCCTTCATGCAGCTGGTTGCGGGCAACCTGTTCCACGACTTCCCGACCTTGCGCTTCGTGATCCCGCATGGCGGGGGCGCGGTGCCGTACCACTGGGGGCGCTTTCGCGGCCTCGCGCTCGACCTGAAGCAGCCGCCGCTTGCCGAGCACCTGCTGCGCAACGTGTTCTTCGACACCTGCGTCTACCACCAGCCGGGCATCGACCTGCTGGCGCGCGTGATCCCGACCGACAACGTGCTGTTCGCGTCCGAGATCATCGGCGCGGTGCAGGGCATCGATCCCGAGACCGGCCACTGCTTCGACGACACCAAGCGCTACATCGATGCGGTGCCGTGGTTGAGCGCGGAGGACCGCGCAAAGATCTTCGAGGCGAACGCGCGCCGCGTCTACCCGCGCCTGAATGCATGGCTCGACCTGCACGGCTACCACCCGCCGTGACGATCCTGCGCCGCGGATGACCGAACCCAATCCGGACGGACGCCGCAAACCAGGGCCTGCACTTCGACGCAGGAACCCGCAGGCGCTCGCCATCAGAAAGTATCAGGAGACATCTCATGCATGACACGACCTTTTCCTTGCCGGCGACCCTTGCCTGCCGCACGCCCCGACTCGCGGCGCTGCCGCTGGCGCTGACAGCCGCCGGCGCGCTGCTGTTCGCGACCGGCGCCGACGCGCGCATCACCCGGATTCAGATCACGGCGAGCGAGTCGCCGACCTTCGGTGGCTATACATGGCCGGGTGTCGGCCAGTACCAGAAGATCGCCGGCAAGGCCTTCGGCGAGGTCAACCCGAACGACCCGAAGAACGCGGTGATCGTCGATATCGGGCTCGCGCCGCGCAACGCGCGTGGCAACGTCGAATACGCGTTCGACTTCTACATCCTGAAGCCGATCGATCTGAAAAAGGGCGCGCACAAGGTGATGTACGAGCCGCCGAATCGCGGCGGCAAGACGTGGACGGCGCTGGCGCGCGTGAGCGGCGGCGGCAACGACCCGGGAACGATCACCGACCCCGCGGTTCTCGCCGACTCGTTCCTGATGCCACGCGGCTACACGATGGTGTGGAGCGGCTGGGACAAGTCGGCCGGCACGAACAACGCGAACTTCAACACGACGATCACGCTGCCGGTCGCGAAGAACGCCGACGGTTCGTCGATCACCGGTCCGAACTTCGAATACATCGTGACCGGTGGTGGCTCGTACACGCTGAGTTATGCGGCGGCATCCCTCGACAAGACCAAGGCCAGGCTCACGCACCGCGTGCATCTCGACGACGTGCCGGTCGATGTTCCGGCAACGGGCTGGAACTACAACGCCGCGGGCAGCGCGATCAGCCTGGTCGGCAGCAACTTCGTCAACAACGACATCTACGAGTTCTCCTACACCGCGAAAGACCCGACCGTCAACGGCCTCGGCTTTGCCGCGGTGCGCGACTGGAACGCGTGGCTGCGCTTCGAGGCCGCCGACGACTTCGGCACGCCGAATCCGATGGCCGGCGACATCCAGCGCATCTACACCGAGATCTCGTCGCAGCCGGGACGGCTTCTGAACGACTTTCGCCACCTCGGCTTCAACCAAGCCGAGAATGGCAAGAAGGTCTTCGATGGCCTGATGCAGTGGATCTCGGCCGGCAGCGGCATCAACCTGAACTTCCGCTTCTCGCAGCCGAACCGGACCGAGCGCAATCGCCAGGATCACCTGCACGTCGAGAACCGCTTCCCGTTCGCGAACGTGCTGACGACCGACCCGTTCACCGGCAAGGTCGACAGTCGGTATGCCAAGTGCGAGGCGACCAACACCTGTCCGCTCGCGGTCGAGATCTACTCGGCCAACGAGTACTGGGTCAAGACGGCGTCGCTGCTGCACACGACGCCGGACGGCAAGGCCGACCTGCCGGACTCGCCGTATGCGCGCAACTACCTGATCTCGAGCCACCAGCACGGAACCGGCAACGGCGCCAGCAAAGGCAATTGCCAGCAGTTCCAGAACCCGCTGAACTCGGCACCGATCCAGCGCGCGCTGTTCCTCGCGCTCGACCAGTGGACGAACGGTGTCGAGCCGCCAGCGAGCCGGGTGCCGCGCCTCGCCGACGGCACGCTCGTGCTGCCGCGGCCGCAATCGTCGGTCGGCTTTCCGAGCATCCCGGGGGTGACGTACACCGGCCTGCAGACGACGCGCTATCTCTACGATTACGGCCCGAACTTCTACACGACGGGCATCGCGACGATCAACCCGCCGGCCGCGCCGCCGCCGTACCAGGACAACCCGCTGCATGGGCCGATCTACAAGAGCTACGTGCCGAAGACCGATGGCGACGGCAACGACATCGCCGGCGTGCGGCTGCCCGACGTGACGGTGCCGCTCGCGACCTACACCGGCTGGGCGCTGCGCGCGGGCGCGCAGGCCAACGACGGCTGCGAGGGTTCAGGCCAGTACATCCCGTTCGCGAAGACTCAGGCCGATCGCCAGGCGAGCGGCGATCCGCGACCGTCGGTCGAGGAGCGCTATCCGTCGTTCGGCATGTACTACGCGAAGGTCAAGAACGCGATCGACGGGCTGGTGAAGGATCGGCTGATGCTCTGCGAAGACGCCGACGATGCGCAGGCGCGGCTGCTCGCCGCCGGTCTGGCGGCCGGTGTTCCTGGCGCGAACGGCAAGCTGCCGCCGCAATCGAACGTGTCGCATTGCCACAAGGAGAAGTGATCGAATCGCCGGGAGCAACCGCTCTTCCGAAACAGCCATCAAGCTGACGCTTTCCCGAAGCGGTGGGACGCCGCGCGGAGCCTGATCCGCGCCACTCCTGTCGATGCCGCCGCGATGCCCGTCGCGGCGGCTTTTTTACGCCTGTCGCCGGTGCGCCGGAAGCGCCGACGTGAACTGGCTTTCGCCCGCTGATCGTTCGATCGCGAAGACGCCGCCGGCTCGACCATGGCGGGCGTCATCGGGCGTGCGTCCATGCGAACTGCCTCTGAGTCCGCCTGCCGAGATCCTCGATGCCATCACATGCGGCGCCCGACGTTCAGGGCGCGGCACCGGGAGTTCTCATGAGAAGCATGCATCGTCTGGTCATCGGCGCGGTCCTCGTCATCGCGCAGGCCGCCTGCGGCGGCGGCCGCAACGACGAACCCTCCGCGACGCCGCTCGATGCGCCGTCCGCGACCGCGCTTGGATCGAACCGAAGCGCCGCCAGGGCGATCACGATCACGCTGCCCGCGACGACGGCGGCGACGGTCGGCATCCCGGTCCAACTCGTCGCCACGGTCAAGGACAAGAGCGGCAAGACCGTCAACGGCACTGCACTGACCTGGACCAGCTCCGCTCCCACGGTTGCCGCTGTCTCGAGCGGGGGCAAGCTCACGCCGCTGAAGGCAGGTACCGCGACGGTGACCGCGAGTGCCAGCGGCGCGACCGCATCGACCCTGGTGACGGTGCGCGACGCGACCGTCGCGTCGCCACGCTCGCGCTACGTCGGCACCAACCTGGCCGGCATCGCCTACTGGTCGACCCAGTTTCCGTTCGCCGACCTGATGAAGAGCGGCATGGGCTGGCGCTCGCTCGACGCCAATGGTGTCTGGGATGCGGCGTTTCCGGCGCTCACGGCCGACGGCTACCCGGCCGCGTTGAAGCCGGGCCAGCGCGCGGTCAGCGCGGTAGCCTGGAACGACAGCCACTATCCCGCCGGCCGCTACGTGGTGCTGTGGGACGGCGCCGGCTCGATCGGCTTTCCGATGAGCCAGGTCACGGTCGCCGAGACGTCGGCCAACCGCATCGCGATCGACGTCACCGACACGTCGGGTCCGCTCTGGGTCTCGATCGACAGCACCAGCGCGACCAATCCGGTCCGCAATCTGCGCTTCCTCTGGCCCGGCACCGAATCGACCTATGCGATGCAGCCGTTCAACCCGGAGTTCCTGAAGAAGGCGAAGCCGTTCTCGGTGCTCCGCTTCATGGACTGGGGCATGACCAACGGCTCGCCGGTGGCCGCGTGGGCCGACCGCTCGCACGTCGCCGACGTCACCTACGCCAACGCGAACGGCGTGCCGATCGAGGCGATGATCAAGCTCGCGAACACGCTGCATGCCGACCCGTGGTTCTGCATCCCGCACCGCGCCACCGACGACTACGTGCGCCAGTTCGCGACCTTGCTGCGCGACACGCTCGATCCGACCCTGCGGCCTCACATCGAGTACTCGAACGAGGTCTGGAACACGAGCTTCGCGCAGGCGCAGTGGGGCATCGCCGAATCGAATCGGCTCGGCCTTGGGATGCCTTGGGGCACACCGTCGCTGTACTACGCGCAGCGCTCGGTCGAGATCTTCAAGCTGATGCAGCAGGTCTGGGGCGCCGACAGCGCGCGCCTGGTGCGGGTGATGTCGGGCCAGGCGGTGTGGACACAGTTTCTCGACAACGCGCTGGCCTGGAACGGCGCCGCGGCGAATGCCGATGTCCTTGCGATCGCACCGTACTTCAACGCCGAGACCGCGGCGAAGGCCGAGAACGTCGATGCGACCTTGAAGCTGACCAGCGACCAGATCGTCGACCAGATGTTCACGAGCATCCGCGGCACCGTGAAGACATCGATCGACCAGCACGCGACCCTGGCGAAGAAGTACAACCTGACGTTGAAAGCCTACGAGAGCGGGCCTGGCGACAGCACCTGGTACTTCCCGGCCGACCGGGTCGACGCGATGACGACGCTGTTCTCTGCGGCGCACCGCAACCCGCGGATGCGCGACGTCTACCGCGAGTACTACGGCCTCTGGGTCGCCGGCGGCGGCGACACGATGAACCAGTACAACGACATCGGCGCCTGGTCCAAGTGGGGCTTGTGGGGCGCGCTCGAGCACGTCACGCAGGATCCGCTCGCGGCGCCGAAGTACAGCGGCTTGCTCGACTTCATCGCCGCGCATCCGACCATTCCGTAGACGGCGTGCCGAGGCGCCGGCTCCGGCGCCAACGTGTCTCGACGCAAAGCAATGTGAGCCTTCGTAAAGAGGTGGAAACACCTCGAAACGGAGGCCGCTTTTGCCGCCCCCACGTCAGCGCCGCTTCCGTTCCGACGTTACAAAGACCTGGACCTTCGCCAGTGGCCACCGGCCGCGCGCGAGGTCTTCAGCGTGTTGACGTCGTCAGGAGGGGACATGGCATCGGTGCGCCGGATCATCGTGGGGTGGTGCGCGGCCTGGCTGGCTTGCATCGGCGTTCCGGCCGCGGCGCAGCCTGCGCGCGCGCCGCTGGCCGAGATGCCGGTCCGGATCGACGGCATCGATGTCGAGGAAGTTGCGAGGCTCGACCCGGGCACCCGGCTCAGCTTCAGCGTGTTCGGCACACCGGGTGCCGTCGCTTCGCTGCAGATCGAAGGCGCTCGGCATGGGCTCGTGTTGCGCGAGGCGGAGCGTGGCGTCTATGAAGGCACCTACACGATCGAGCCCGACGAGCGCATCGCAGCGAACGCGCCGGTTGTTGCAACGCTGCGGCGTGGTGCGGAGGTCGCTCAGTCGATCCTCGACGAGCCGCTCGTGCTCGGCGCGGCGATGCGCGATGGCCGTACAGCTTCCGCGCGTGCGGCACCCGTTGCCGAATCGAGACTCGCCGAGGCCACACGACCGCCGCACTCTTCGGCATCGGCGAACCCGCTCCAGCGCAACGTGGCTTGCACCGACTGCGCTGTCGTTGAATCGGTGCGCGCCGTCGAGACCGACGGTCGCGACGGCGTCGCCGGTGCGGTCGCGGGCGGCCTGCTCGGCGCGATCCTGGGCCACCAGATCGGACACGGCGATCTGCGCGGCTTCGCGCGCATCGTCGGTGCTGTCGGCGGCGCGCTGACCGGCCGCGCGATCGAGCGCGCCAGCACCCGGCAGGTGCGCTACGACGTCGTGCTGCGCCTGCCCGACGGCGGCTCGCAGGTCCACAGCTACGATGCACCGCCGCCGGTGCGCGTCGGCGAGCGGATCCGCGTTCCGCCGGTCATCACCGCACGCACGTCGCCGCTCGATTCGCCGGATTGACCGGCCGAACGGGCGAGTGGCCACCGCCTTGCCATCGGAGCGGCCCGCCATGACGACCGCGATCGGTTCCACGCCGCTTCGGCCTCCGCGCCAAACGGCGGTCGGTGCGCACGTGCCGGCGTTGCTCGAATGGTTCGCTGTCTTCGCCGCCATCGCGTTGCTGTGGCCGGCGTTCGAGCGCATCGCCGACGGCGCCGGCGGTCGCGATCGCCGTTTCGCCGAGACCGCGTTCGCGATCCAGGACCTGCCCGACGAGGTGCTGCCCGGCGCCTGCGCCGCCTTCGGCGCATTCGCCGATGTCTCAGTGCAGGAGCGCCTGTGCGGACGCTCGGCAGGTCGCGTCGCCGGCACGTTGCCGACGCGTCTGCCGCTCGAACTCACGCGCGCGAGCGCACAGGCGGCGCGGGCGATCGCCGCACCGATGCGTGCTGCCGAGGCTCGACGTGAGGCGCTGCACCAACGCCAGCGTGACGGCAGCGACGACGTGCGCGAGATGGCGGACGAGATGGCCGCGATCGAGGCCCAGAGCCAGCCGTTCGCCGAGCGCTACCGCCTCGTCGAGCCGACGCGCGTCAGCGGCCCCGTGCCGCTCGCTTGCGCGACGCGTTGGCTCGAGTCGGCACTGACCGCCCGGCATTCAGGCCGCACGCCCGATGCCGCGGCCGATCGGGCCGGTGCGAATGCGCTGCTGCTGTTCGCGGCCGCGCTGGACGGCCGGGCGGCCACCGACGCGATCGCGCAATCGGCGACGTTGCCGGCCGTGGCGACCCGCGGCGGGATGCCTTGCGAGATGTCGGCGCCGGACGCGCTCGCCGCCACCGCCGCGTTGATGGCCGACGCGCGCCACTCGGTCGCGAACGGTCAGAAAAACGCGGCGACGCTCGCGCTGATTTCGACCGCCGGCACGCAGTGGGTCGGTGCGATGGCGCTCGGCTATGCGCTGCTGATCGCGAGCCGGCGCGTTCGCACGCCGGCCTTCGGCGTTGCCGCAGCGCTCGCGCTGTGGGCGGTGGCGGCCTGGGCCGCGCGCGTGCCGTGGCCGCTCGCCGGCGGCCGCGCGTTCTTGCCGGCGCGCATCGATTCGGCGCTCGAGAGCGCACCGGCGCCGTTCGTCTGGGCGCTCGGCGCGGCGGCGCTGCTCATCGCGGTGATCGGCTGGACCGCCCGCGATCGGCGTCCGGCCGACGCGGTCGGCGTGCGCGCGACCTTGAGCTCGCGTGTCGGCTACGCCGGCTTCGTGCTGGCGAGCGGGCTCGGCTGGCTGCTGTTGCTCGAGCTGTCGGCGAACGGCCATCCCGGCAACCGCTATCTCGCGCTCTATCACCAGGGTCACTTGTGGCTCGGCATGCTGATCCTGTCGGTGCTGCTGTTCCTGCGCCGGCCACTGGCTCGCGAGCTCGGCTGGCTGCTGTCGGTCGCCGGGGAGGGCGCGCGTTCGGCGACACGCCGGCTCGGCGTGTCGGGCGCCGCCGTGCTCGCCGTTTCCCTTGCGCTGGTCGCCGTCGTCGGCTTCGGCCTCGCGCTGTCGAACATGCGGCAGCTGACCTCCGAGCTGGGCCGGGTCTGGCTGATCGTCGGCGCGGCCTGGTTCTTCTTTCTGCGGGCCGGGCCGCTGACCGAACGTCTCGCGCAGCGCGGCGGCGCGGCGCTGTCGTTCTGGCGCTATGCCTGGCCGATGCTGTTCGTCGTCGCGGTGCTGGTGCTCGCGATGCTGGTCACCCGCGACATGGGCCCGCTGCTGATCGCCGGCTACGGCTCCGGCGCGTTCCTCGCCGCGACCGTCGCGATGTGGTGGCACCGGCGCAGCGCGCAACGCGTGTCGGCGTTCGCGCTCGCGGTCGGCGTCTTCGCACTCTGGATCGGCCTCGTCACCGCCGCGCTCTTCGAGGCCGGCTCGGTCGACAGCCTGACCGCGACGCGGCTCGAGAGCGTCGCCGCGCCGTTCGCATCGACCAACGACCAGCTCGCGCTGGTCGCCTGGTTCCAGCGCGCGGTACCAGCCGAAGGCTTCGGGCTCGGCGCGGTGCCGTGGTGCGGTCATGCACCGGCGCTCGGCTGCAGCGGCGTGCCGGCGCAGATCCACAGCGATTACACGTTCACCGCGATCGTCGGCGTCTTCGGCTTGCTGGCGGCGTGGGCCGCGGCGCTCGGTTGCGCGGTCTGGCTGCATCGGTTGATCCGTCATCACGGCCGAGTCACGCGCGGCGAGCCGCGGCTGCTGCAAGGCGCCGGCGGCCGCGTCCTCGAGGGTCAGGCATTCATCAGCTGGATTGCGGTCGCCTGGGTCGTGCTGACCTCGTGCCAGCTCGCCGTCACCGTCGCCGGCAACGTCGCGGTGCTGCCGCTGACCGGGGTCACGTTTCCATTCGTCAGCTTCGGCATGACGTCGCTGGCGGTCAACGTCGCGTTCCTCGCGCTCTGCCTCAACGTCGATGCGCCGACCCGGACCGGCCATGGCTGAGCGTCGACCGATCGCGCTGCTCGACTTCGCGATCGCCGCGAGCCTCGCCGTCGTGCCGGTCCTGCTCGGCATGCTGTGGCTGGTCGCGGTGATCCGGCCGGCCGATCCGGCCGCTGCGACGCGCCAGGCGTCGGCCGATCGCTATGTCAGCGTGCGCCATGTCGCCGCGCTGCAGACCTTCGAGGCGGCGATCGTCCGGCGCGCATCCGGTGCGCATGCGCCGCGCGATGCCGGTGAGCTACTCGCCGGCATCCCGTCGTGCCAGCGCGAATGGGCCGGTCACGCGGGCCCTGTCGAGCGCTTGTTGCAGGCGTTCGGCAAGGCGCCGCCGGCCTCGACGCCGGCCGACGAGATCGTCGCGCGACTGGCCGCGCTCGATACTGCGCTGCTGCGCTTCAGCACGCGCTCGAATGCGCGCGTTGGCGAGCCGCTCGGCATCGACAGCGCGCGCTGGTTCGCTGCGGTCGATCGCGCGCTGGTCAATCCGGTCGAGTCGGCGACGTATCCAGAGCAACGCTTCGCACTGCGCTGCGCCGACCTCGTCGGCGCCTTGGCCGCGCTGGCGCGCAGCGACGCGCGGATGCTCGAGAGCCTGGCCTGGCGCGGCACCGAAGGCCGCAGCGTGCTCGCGCACTGGCGGCCCGATCAGCAGGTCGCGGTCGGCGCGCGCCAGGTGATGCGGCGCAACCCGTGGGGCGGCCTGGCGGGCTGCATCTATCTCGGACAGCCAAGCGACGCCGCCGGCGATGTGCCGTCGCACTTCGTCGGTGGAGCACGCAGCGCGGCGCGCAAGCTGTGCGGGTCGCCCGCGCTGCTCGGCGCGGGCTCGCATGCCGCGCTGCAGGCGCTCGACGGCGAACCGCGTCCCAACGATGCGATCGATGACACGCGCTGGATGGTGCCGCCGTCGCTCGGCGCGCTGCTGCAGCCGCTCGAAGGGCTGCGCCAGCCGTCCGGCGCGCGCTACCAGCGCTATGCCGTCGCGTCCGACTCCGACGAGGCGCCACGCCTGGTGCCGGCGATCGAGCGTCACGCCAACGTCGTCGTCGTCGACGGCGCCGCGGTTGAGACCGGGCTGTCGGTCGAGCTCACGATCGATCCGGCGCTGCAGGCCCTGGCGCAGAAAACGGCGGCTTGCTACACCGGCCGCCACGACGTCTGCCGCGCGCTCGGCATCCGCCGCCAGGAAGACCAGGACGCGCCGCTCGGCAATCGGCTGCTCGAAGGGGCGATGGTGCGGATGGCCGCGGTCGCCGTCATCGATGTCGCGAGCGGCCGCATCGAGGCGCTCGCCGGTGCGCTGTCGCCGTGTGCGCGGCAGGAGGTCGACGGGCCCGGCCGAGACGCCGCGTGCGACCGGCGCCTGCCGTATCCGGTGCAGTACCGCGCCGACGCGCTGTTGAACCCGGCCGTCTTCCACGACGCGATGCCGGCCTCGACGATCAAGCCGGTGATGGCCGCTGCGTTCCTCGCCGATCCGGATGTCGGCGCGCGCTGGCTCGCGGCCGAGGAGGCCGGCCTGAAGCGCGGCGGCGTGCCGCTTGCCGGCACCTTGCGCGCGCAGCTGATGCGATCCGACTCGGCGCGCTTCCTCGACCGCATGTTCTGCTTCGACAAGGGCTTCGCCGCGTGCCGGCGCGCCTGGGACGTGCAGACGGCAGCCACGTCGTTCGGATGGAACGCCGGCTGCGCCGAGGCGCGAGCCGATTGCGGCAAGCAGGACCTGCTGTTCGGACGCACGCTCGATGGCGCGGGTTCTGACCCGTCCGGCGCACCGGCGCTGCCGGTCGCCTATGGCCGCCTGATGAGCGAGCCGCTGGCCGGCCGGCTCGGTGCCGCGATGCAGCTGCGGCCCTTCGCATCGCTCGACGCGGCGATCCTGCGCCGCTGTGCCGCCGGCCTCGACGGCCGTCGCCTGACCGACGACGACTGGGGCCGTTGCCGTGGCGGCGCGGTCGTCGACGTCGTCGCCGAGGGCTGGGGCCAGGGTCATGCGCGTGTCAGCGCGCTCGGCGTCGCCGGGATGATGGCGACGCTGGCCGCTGCAGCGAACGGGCAGCACGAGGTGCGCCGTCCGCACCTGGTTGAGTCGCTGCGGCGCAGTGCCGGCCTGCGCGTCGACCCAATGGAGGTCGGTGTCGACGGCATCGGCGCGCAACCGATCGCGGTCGGTCACGATGCGGCCGAGGTGATCCTCGGCGGCCTGTCGTTCAGCCACCGCGCCGGCACGGCGCGCACCGCCTGCGAACAGGTCTTCGATGCGCGCCGCTGCCGCGACATCGACTGGCTGGCCGGCAAGACCGGCACGCCGAGCTTCCCGAGCGACGGCCTGTCTCTCGACGAGCTGGCCCGGCTGTGTCGCACCGGCGCCGCAT
>JBDSAB010000503.1:0-3815 GCA_039922395.1 Caldimonas sp. | reverse complement strand
TGATCGCTACGGCAACCAACGGCGCTGTGCCGCGAGCCGCTTCAACTTGCGGAACCCGGGCCCGGCGCCGACCTCCGTTTCCAGCGCGGGGTACAGGCGCAGGAACAGCTCGGCGGTCACGAGCGCGTCTGCAATGGCCAGGTGGCGGGCCAGGCAGAGCAGTCCGAAGTGGTGAATCCAGTCGTCTAGCGAGCGCGCCGGTACATCCGGCCATAGCACGCCGGCGAGCGGTGCGAGGTCGAGCCACTCGTTCTCCAGGGTATGGCCGAGAACCTCGCGCGCGGCGCGCGCGAGCAAGCGCTGGTCGAAAGGAGCATGGAACGCCAGCAACGGTGCGCCGTCGCTCCACGCCTCGAACGCGGCGAGCGCAGCGTGCGGATCGAGTCCGCCGCGCTGCGCCCCCACGCCGACGCCGTGCACGAGGATGTTGTGCTTGTCGACGGCCGACTCGGGCTGGCGCAGCACCGCCTCGAAGCTGTCGCCGATCGCGATGCTCGGGGCGCGAGCCCCGGCGTGCGTCCAGTGGATCGCGATCGCGCCGACGGCGATCAGCCGGTCGCGCTCCGGGTCGAGGCCGCTCGACTCGACGTCGACGACGACCCAGCGGTCGGCGCCGTTGTCGGATCGCGCCGGGCCGCCCCGGAGCAGCCGACGCAACCGCCGGCGCAGCGTCACCGCAGGTAGTCCAGCTGCAGGCGTTGACGAAGCAGCTTGCCGACGCGCAGGCTGTCCTTCAGCAAGCGCCGGTCGATGTCGTGCAGGGCGCCGACGTCGACGAGGTTCGGATTGACCGTCGACGCCGGGGCAGGGCCGGACCCGCGGCTCTGCTTCTGCGTCTGCAGGCGCAACATCTGCAAGAACTCGAACGCCGCCGCCCAGCTTTCGGCCTCGTGCGGCGGTGCACCGAGCGGCTGGGCGACGGCCAGCAGGCGACGCCGCGTGTTCGTCTCCGTGCAACCGTGGGCGAGCGCATAGATGCGGGCGACGTCGACGAACAGTGCGGTGCCCTGCAGCTTGATGTCGATCGTCTCGTGGCCGGCGACCCTGCGGGTCTCGAGCCCGCCGACCCAATTCAATGGCGGCTGCACCTGAAGTGCGTTTTCGGCCAGCTGCCTGATGAACCGCGGCGTGCGCCCCGCAGGACCGGCCACGGCTTCGCGCAGCGGCGCCATCAGCTCGGCGCGTCCGGCGATCGGGCGGAAATCGAAGTAGATGCTGGCGTGCAGCAGGTCGTTCGGAGCGCCGTGCTCGATCCAGCCGGCGAAACGGTCGCGCCACTCGACCGGCGAGAGACAGCAATCCGGGTTCGACGCCATGACGTTGCCGCGGCACAGCGGGTAGCCGCAGGCATCGAGCGCCTGGTTGACATCGAGCGCGAAGCGAAGCCAGCCGGGGCGATCGCGTGACGGATCGTTGCTCTCGAACACGAGCCCGTTGTCCTGGTCGGTCGCGATCGTCTGCTCGCTGCGACCCTCCGAACCGAACGCGAGCCAGCATGCGCGCTGCAGATCGAGACCGTGGCGCGCCGCCGTCAGCTGCACGAGACGCTCGGTGAGAACGTCGTTGAGGTGGCTGATCAGCTCGGTCAGCTGGCGCGCGCCGACACCCTGGCCGAGCAGGCTGTCGACGAAGCGCCGAATCGTCTGCGCTGCCGCGACCAGACCGGCAACGTCGTCGGCGGCGCGGATCGCGCCGCCGACGCCCTTCAGCGAGAGCCGTTGCAGCGCGAACAGGTCGCGTTCGCTGACGATGTTGACCACGCAGCCACCCTCGGTCACCGGCAGATGGCCGATGTCGTGCCGCGACATCGCCAGGATGGCGTCGTGCGCGGTGTCGTCGACGTTCAGCGTCCGCACCGGCTGCGACATGACCGCGCGCACCGGTGTCGCGAGCGCAACGCCGGGCAACGTCACGCGGCCGAGGACGTCGCGCCGGGTCAGGATGCCCTGCGCCCGTCCTTCGCGGTCGAGCACCAGCACCGATCCGGCACGCCTTTCGTGCATCAGCGTGAGCGCCTGCTGCAATGGGGCCTCGGCGACCACCGCGACGAGCAGCTTGCGTGGCAATGATCCGAGCGGCGCCTCGAGCGCCTGCTCGGACAGGGTCTGCGACGCCTGCGCCGCCTGGAGGCGTCGTCGCGATAGCTCGACGTAGTGCAGGAGGCGTTGATGGAGGAAGCTGGCGAACGGCGGGCTGTCCCGGGCCAGGCGCCGGACCTCGTCCGCCGGCAGCAGCAGGCAGAAGCAATCCTCGACGGCCGTATAGGTCGCCGCCACCGCACGCTCGGACGTGACCGCGGCCAGCGGGAATGAATCGCCCGCTTCGTAGTGGATCGTCTCTGCCTCGCCTTCTCCCCATCGTGCGGAGACGCTGCCCCGACGAACGAAGTGCAAATATCTCGCGGGTCCGTCGCCCGGTGCGAGGATGCGCTCGCCCGGCGCGAAATAGGCTTGAGCCGACCGCGCAACGAAGGCCTCGACGTCGGCGCTCGCCATCTGCTCGAACGGCGCATAGCGCATCAGCTCCGCCGCCAGGGTCGTCAGCAGAGTGGGAGAAGGAGACGTCGCCGTGTCGCTCATCAAGACGGCCCTGCTCATGGAGCTTTCGTTGAAGATGCAGGCGGGCCGGGCTGCGTCAAAGCGTGCCCGGCCTGCTCCGGCGGCATTTGACCTCACCCGGCCGCTGAGGGGTCGAATGCAGGCGGCGACGCCACGGCGCAGACCGCAGGCGTCGGCTGCGTCGGATCGAACCTATCCGCCCTCTCGCACGAGAAGGACCGGAACTTGGGCGGTTCGAAGAATCTGCTCTGCGTCGCTGCCCAGCATCATGCGCCGCACGCCTCGACGACCGTGGGTACCGATCACCACCAAGTCGGCACCCCATTCAGCGACCTGTTCCATGACGCGATCGCTGAGACGGCCGCTGAGGCTGTCGAACATTGCGGTGTCCACCGCGACGCCGGCCGTCGTCACGCGGGTCCGCGCGTCCTGCAGGATGTCCTCCCCGGCTTCGCGCAGAAGGTTCAGGACATCGCCGGCGAGCGCGCCGTACGCCTCGGAACCCGTCAGGAAGGGATTCTCATCGACGACATGCAGGAGGCGGATTTGCGCGCCGGTCAGCTTGGCCACCTTGACCGCTTCGGCAAGTCCGGCGTTCGAGGCGGGACTGCCGTCCACAGGAACGAGGATGCGCGTGTACATGGGAAGCCTTTCGGGAAAGTCGAACTGCCGGCAATCTTCCTCGGGTGCCGGGCCAGAGGCTTGATGCGAATCAATCGTCGGTTCGAATGACCGTGCCGTCCGGATCGAAGCTTCAGAAGACGCTTTCAACCAGCATGGCCTGGACCACGAAGAAGTGGTTGTCCTGCCCATCGGCGTCGCCCAGTTCGGCGTCGAAACGGGCGCTCGGATGCAGGCTGGACGCGACGCCGGCGAAGATCGGGATGTGTGCCCCGGCCGCGAGCCGCTCGACGACGTGATGGGCCATGCCCTGGCACTCGACCCCGTCGTAGAGGCGTCCGAGCATGCCGGCGGTCTTGAGGATCTCCTCGGGCAGACTGGACTCGTGGAGCGTCGCGCGGATGAAGGCGACCCGGGCGCCCAATCCGCTTGCGGCCCGGCGAAACAGGTCGGCTGCCGGGCTCTCGTCGGCGCACATCAGGGCCAGGTTCTTCCCAAGCAGGGGGCGAGGCGATTCCCCCGCTGCGGTCGCACGCTTGAGCGCCCGAGCTCGAGCCAGCATGGCGACGGAATCGATCCGTCCGGACGAGTCGCCGAGGCTGTCCGACTGGTGAATGGGTTGCATGGCAAGTTTTC
>JBDSAB010000502.1:0-7120 GCA_039922395.1 Caldimonas sp. | reverse complement strand
GCAGGACGAATCCGCCGAGGGTGGCGAGGAGCAGCGCGGAAACGTAACGCATCGTGATCGGTCGAGTCTGGGGCAATTCGGAACGGACCTCTTTCTAACGGTCGTCCAGCTTCGCGGGAATACGGGCCTTCGTGAAAAAAACGGCGTTACGGCTGGTCACACCCCCGGGCGTGCGGGGGCTCCGGTCGGCATCGCGGTTGCCAAAATCGCTCCAAGCCAAGCGGCTCGTACGCGTCCTTCACATCGAACAAACCTTGCCAAACCCGTCAATCCCCTGGTCAAATGGTGCAGTGCGCAAAAAGGCAAACGGACCCACGAATGGGCATGACGTTGTCCTACATGGCCAACGAGGCGGCTCTGCCAATCTCTCGCTCAAGCAACCAACCTGTTTTGGAGGAGCGTACCGGTGGGCGAAGCTGAACTGAATGGCAAGTACCGACGCCTCCGCACCGAGCTCGATGCGGCTTACGCGCGTCCCGAGTGGGACACCGGCCGGATCGACCGGATCGCTGACGAGATCGTCGAAGTCGAACTGGCTCTGGCATCGATGCAGAGCGGCACCCTTTCCCCTTCCCATCAATTTGGAGAGTAGCGACATGCGCGAGACCGAAGCCTTCAACCTGGGCGACGAGTACCAGGCCGTCCCGATCGCCGAAGGATGGGGCGATACCGATTGGCGCGCCGGCGTGCTGCTGAGCGGCGGCGACGCGCGCGGCGACCGACCGGCGAAGAGTCTTTATCCGCAGATCTTCTCGTCGCAGGAGGAAGCGCTCTCGTTCGCGCGCCACGAAGTCGAGGCCCAGGTCTCGCAGCTCGGCGGCCTCTGACGCTAATTCGTTCGACCGTGCAGTCGCTTGACGACTGCACTGACTCGTTCTTCTATCCCAAGCCGGCCGGCTGAACCGCCCGGCTTTCGCTTTGTCCGCGCGGCAGCGCCGATACTCCGACCCTGTCGACGGGTTCACGGAGGTGTCGCGAGTGCAAGTGCGAGTCCGCGATCTGCGGCGCATGAAAGCGATCGCGCTCGGTCTGCTCGCGGTGGCTGCCGTGGTGTATGTCGTCGCCGCGCTGCTGCACGAACGCCATCCGGCATGGGGTTACGTCGCTGCCTTCTCTGAAGCGGCGATGGTCGGCGCCATCGCCGACTGGTTCGCCGTCGTCGCGCTGTTCCGGCATCCGCTCGGGATTCCGATCCCGCACACCGCGATCATCCCGAGCAACAAGGACCGGATCGGCGAGAACCTGGCGACCTTCATCTGCGCCAACTTCCTCAGCAACGACCAGGTTCTCGAGAAGCTCGAACGCTTCGATGCCGCCGGCCGCCTCGCGCGCTGGCTGGCCGAGCCGGGGCATGCCGAGCAGGTCGCGACGCACCTCGCAGCCGCGTTGCGCTACGGCCTCGGTGTGCTTGATGACGAACGGGTGCGCGCGTTCTTTCGCTCGACGGTGGTCGCGCGCCTCGAGCAGGTCGACGTCACTCGGCTGGCCGGCCAGCTGCTCGACGTGCTGACGGCCGACCATCGGCATCAGCAGCTGCTCGACGGCATGCTGCAACAGCTCGCGCACATGCTCGACGACGAGACGATCAAGGTCGCGATTGCCGAGGTCGTCGCGACCGAAGTGAAGTACCTGCGCTTCGTCGGCCTCGACAACGTCGCCGGGCGCTACGCGACCGAGAAGATCGTTTCGGGCGTCGTGCGGCTGGCCGGTGAGATGGGCGCCGATCCGAAGCACCCGCTGCGCGTCCGCTTCGACGACTTCGTCGCCACGTTCATCACGCGCCTGAAGGACGATCCCGAGCTCGCCCTGAAGGGCGAGGCGATCAAGCAGGAACTGCTTTCGCACCCGGCACTCTCAGAGTACCTGCACGGTCTGTGGAGCGAGATGATCGGCTGGGTCCAGAACGACCTGGCCACCGAAGGCTCGGCGATCCAGAGCCAGGTGGTGCTCGGGACTCGATCCCTCGGCAAGAAGCTGCTCGCCGATGCGGCGATGCAGAACTGGATCAACGAGCAGATCCGGACTGCGGCGCCGCGCTGGATCGAACGCTATCGGGAGGACATCCGCCTCTACATCATCGCGCGTGTCGGCGACTGGAACGCCGCCGAGATGACGCGCGAGCTCGAACGCAACATCGGCCGCGACCTGCAGTTCATCCGCATCAACGGCACGCTGGTCGGCGGCCTGGTCGGCCTTGCGATCTATACCGCCACGCAGCTCGCGCGGCTGGGCTGAGGGAACTGGCTCAGGCCGCCAGGGCGGACTGCAACGCGACGCACTTGTTGCACTTGCCGAGGCCCGGCAGGCGCGGGTCGGGCTTGCCGTCGCCGGTCTTGAAGTTGGCCTGGCAGCGCCGGCACACGTACATCTTCGAGCTCGACATCATCGGCTTGACGCCAGGCTCGCCGGCGGGTCGCGCAGCGACGTACTCGGCTTGCGTCTGGCGCAGCTTCTGGCTGGTCGTGTCGGGGGCAGGAACGGGAGCAGTGCGTCGGGTGGCCATGGCGGTACCTGAAAGATGCTGATGCGGATGCCGGGGCGGACCGTGGCCCCGGGGTGCGGGCTTCGGGTCCGGGGGCATGTATTGTCCCAGATTCGCCGCGGCGGCATCGCCGCGGCCCTGAGCGTCCCCACGCCGCCGCGGCCTTTGCGGCCGCGGCTCGGTCGATCAATCGGAGGCGGCGCCCAGCGTGAAGTGCTCGACCACCGGCGGTGACGCGAAATACGGGCCGACGATCGCTCGCCACTGCGGGAACAGCGGTCCGCCACGGAAGTCGACGGTGTGGTTCTCGAGCGTTTCCCATTCGATCAGCAGCACATAGCGCTCGGGTGACTCGATGCCCTTCTGCACCTGGTAGCGCCGAAAGCCCTTCGCCTTCGAGACGACGGTCTCGACGCCGCGCTGGATCGCGGCGTCGAATTCGGCTTGCTTGCCGGGCGGAATGCGGATGTCGGCAATCTCGAGAATCATGGTCGAGGGTCCCGCGCCGATCACATCGAGCAGCCGGTCGCCGGATCGGCGAGGGCCTTCACCGCGATGCTGCGGAACTCGTTGTTGTTGCCCTTGACCTCGCGCAGGTACATGTCCTGCACCGGGTTGCCGGCCGGCGAGATCGAGAACTTGCCGCGCGGGCTGTCGACCACGGTCTTGTGCATCGCGGTCGTCAGCGCCTCTCGCTTGGTCAGATCGCCGTTCACGGCCTTCAGGCCCGCGCCGAGGATCTGCGCTGCGTCGTAGCCCTGCACCGCGTAGACGTCGGCCTGCGCCTTGTAGGCGATCGCGAACGCCTTGCGGAAGTTGTTGTTGCGCGGCGTGTCGAGGTTGTCGGCGTAGTGCAGCGTGGTCAGCATCCCCTGCGCCGCGGCGCCTTGCGCTTCGAGCGTGCCATCGGTCAGGAAGCCCGGCCCGTAGAGCGGGATCGTCTTGTTGAGGCCGGCCGCAGCGTAGTCCTTGACGAACTTGACCGCGCCGCCTCCTGCGAAGAAGGAGTAGACCGCGTCGGGCTTCTGCGCCGCGATCTCGGTCAGCAGGGCCTGGAACTCGACGTTCGGGAACGGCAGGTTCAGCTCCTTGACGACCTTGCCGCCGCCCTTCTCGAGGCCCTGCGTGAAGCCCTTGACCGATTCGTTGCCCGCGGCGTAGTTCCAGGTCAGGGTCATCGCGCGCTTGACGCCCTTCTGGCCGGCCACGATGCCCATCGCATAGCCCGGCTGCCAGTTCGAGAACGAGCTGCGCACGATGTTCGGCGCGCACATCGCGCCAGTGATCGCATCGGCGCCGGCGTTCGGGATGATGAGCAGCGTCTTCGAGTCCTTCGCGGCCTTCGCCATCGCCAGCGCGACGCCGGAGTGGACGGTGCCGACCAGCACGTCGACCTGGTCGCGCTTGATCAGCTTGTTGACGTTGTCGGTTGCCTTCGATGGCTCGGACTCGTCGTCGACCTTGAAGTACTGGATCTCGCGGCCGCCGAGCCTGCCGCCTTGCTCCTGCACGTAGAGCTTGAAGCCGCTCTCGATCATGTTGCCGAGCGACGCGTAGGTGCCGCTGTACGGCAGCATCAGACCGACCTTGATCGGACCGGTGGCCTGCGCGTTCGCGCCGAGGGCGGCGCATGCGAACAGCGCCGCGGTGGCCGTTCGAGCGAGCAAAGGGTGGGACGACATCAAGACTCTCCTGTTCAGGTGGATGGATGTTCGAGGATGAAGCGACCGGCTTCGCGGATGAGAAGCTCGGGCTGATCGCGGTGCGGTGAGTGTCCGCATTCTGGGATCGCGAGCAAGCGGGTTTTCGGCAGTCGGCGCGCGATGCCTCGGATCTGTTCGAGCGTCCCGTACACGTCGTCCTCGCCCTGCAGCGCCAACACGGGGCAGGTGATGCGGTCGAGCTCGGCTTCGATGTTCCATTCGAGGAACGCCGGATTCAGCCATGCGTCGGTCCAGCCGCTGAAGGCCGAGTCCGGGTCGTCGTGATAACGGGCGAGGCGTTCCCGAAGATCGGTGTCGACATAGGCCGCGCTGGCATCGCGAACACTGGCGACCGAAATCGGCTCGACGAAGATATGGGGTGCGACCGCGACCACGCCGGCCACATCGTGATGGGCGGCGTGCAGCAGCGCGATCGAGGCGCCGTCGCTGTGGCCGAACAGCCAGGGCCGTTCGATGCCGAGCGCCGACAGGAACGGCGGCAAGGTCTCGGTCGCCTGGCGATGCAGGTAGTCGGTGTCCCAGCGCTCGTCGGCCGGCTTCGGCGTTGAGCGGCCGTAGCCGTAGCGCGAGTAGACGAGGCCGCGCAGGCCGTGCGTCTCGCAGAAGCGCTCCGGGAAGTCCTTCCACATCGCGACCGAGCCGAGCCCTTCGTGCAGGAAGACGACCGGCGGGATGCGCGATGCCGAATCGCCGACCCATGCGTATTCGAGATCGAGCGGGCGATCGCGCCAGGTCAGCCGGACGCTGTGATCGTCGACTCGCGCGCCGCTCACGCCTGCTCGCGCTCGCGCAGCCGGAAGCGCTGGATCTTGCCCGTCGCTGTCTTCGGCAGCTCGTCCAGGAACTCGATGAAGCGCGGGTACTTGTACGGCGCGAGGCGCTCCTTCACGAAGGCCTGCAGCTCGGCCTCGAGGACCGCGTGGCCCGGCTTGCAGACGACGCAGGCCTTCGTCTTCGTCAGGCCGTCGGCGTCGATCTTGCCGAACACCGCGCATTCGAGCACCGCCGGGTGCTGCATCAACGTCGCCTCGACCTCGAACGGCGACACGTAGATGCCACTGACCTTCAGCATGTCGTCGCTGCGGCCCGCATACACGTAGCAGCCGCGCTCGTCGATCGAGTACTTGTCGCCGGTCTTCGTCCACTCGCCCTGGAACGTCGCCCGCGACTTGTCGCGCTGGGCCCAGTACATGACGGCCGAGCTCGGGCCGCTGACATAGAGATCGCCGATCTCGCCCGGCGCCGCATCGGTACCCGCCTCGTTGACGAGGCGCAGGGCATAGCCGGGCACCGCGCGCCCGGTGCTGCCGTAGTTGACGTCGCCGGGCCGGTTCGACAGGAAGATGTGCAGCATCTCGGTCGAGCCGATGCCGTCGACGATGTCGGCGCCGAAGCGCGCCTTGAAGCGCTCGCCGATTTCGCGCGGCAATGCTTCGCCGGCCGACGAGCAGAGCCGCAGCGCGACCTGTGAGCGCTCCGGCAGATCGGGCGCGGCGAGCATGCCTGCGTAGCCGGTCGGCGCGCCGAAGAAGACGGTCACCTTGTGCTCGGTCCAGCGCTTGAAGACGGCCGCGGGGGTCGGCCGTTCGGCCATCAGCACCGTCGTCGCGCCGACGCTCAGCGGGAATGTCAGCGCATTGCCGAGGCCGTAGGCGAAGAACAGCTTCGCCGCCGAGAAGCAGATGTCGTCCTCGCGCAGCCCGAGTATCGGCGTGCCGTACAGCGCCGCGGTCCAGTACAGGTTGGCGTGGGTGTGGACCGTGCCTTTCGGGCGCCCGGTCGAGCCCGACGAATAGAGCCAGAAGCCGAAGTCGTCGGCCATCGTGTCGGCTGGTTCGGCGAATGGTTCGGCGTTGAGCAGTGCAGTGAACGGCATCGCGCTGTCGATGTCGGCGCCCGGTCCCGATGCGACCAACGGCAGCGACGGCGCAAGCCGGCGCGCGTTCGCGACCGCCTTGCCGAGGGTCGGCCAGAGGGCGCGCGAGACGATCGCTGTGCGCGCGCGGCAGTGCTCGAGCATGTACGAGTAATCGTCTGTCGTCAGCAGCGTGTTGACGGCGACCGGCACGATGCCGGCGTACAGCGCGCCGAGAAAGGCGATCGGGAAGTCGATGCTGTCGTGCATCGCCAACAGCACCCGGTCCTCGCGCTGCAGACCGAGGCGCTGCAGTCCGGCGGCGCAGCGCCGCACGCGTTCGTCGAGCTCGCGATAGGTCAGGCGCGTCGTGTCGTCGATGTAGGCGAGCTTGTCGCCTCGTTCGGCGTTGACCGCGAGCAGATGCGCGGCGACGTTGAAGCGTTCGGGCAGCGCCTCGAAAGCCGGCGAACCGGGCGACGGCGTGGGGTTCATGGCAAGTCTCCCAATTGGCTTCAGCCGAAAGCCGATGTAATATGTTGCATGTCTGAGCACTATAGCGCAGTCGATGCGGCGTCCGCGGTCGGCGCAAACCCGAAGGGCAGAGCCTTGGACCTTTCCTCCCCGGACCGTTCCGATGCCGACCCGAAGGACCCGTTCCTGGCCGCGCTCGGCGAGCGGACGCGTGCGCTGCGCCTGCGCCGCGGGCTGACGCGCAAAGGCTTGGCAAAGAGCGCCGGCGTCTCCGAGCGCCACCTTGCGAACGTCGAGATGGGCGTCGGCAACGCCTCGGTCCAGTTCCTGCGCCAGCTCGCGCAGGCGCTCGACTGCTCGCTCGCCGAACTGGTCGGCGACGAGACCGCGAGTTCGCCGGAGTGGCTGATGATCCGCGAGATCCTGCATGGCCGGAGCGAGCCGGAGCTGGTGCAGGCGCGGGCCGCGCTGGCGACCCTGTTCGGCACGCCGGCGAACCAGGCGACCCGGCGCCAGCGGATCGCCTTGATCGGCCTGCGCGGCGCCGGCAAGAGCACCCTCGGCCGCCTGCTCGCCGAGAGCTGG
>JBDSAB010000501.1:0-10726 GCA_039922395.1 Caldimonas sp. | reverse complement strand
GTGTACTCCGACACCCAATCCCGAAAGGTGCTGCGAAAGCCATGCGCGGTTGCGGACACATCCATTCGCCGCAGCACGGCAGTCAGGCTCATGTCGGAAAGAGGACCCCGCATTCCCGGGAACACGTGGTCTTGCGGAAGCCGATCTCCAGGCAAGGCGCGCAGCAACTTGATCGCGGGTTTCGACAGAGGCACCCGGTGCTCGCGTCCAGACTTCATCCGCGTCGCCGGAATCGTCCAAAGCGCCGCCTTCAAGTCGATCTCTGCCCAGATGACTCCGCGAACCTCTCCCGATCGAGCGGCCGTCAACACGGCGAACTCGAGCGCGCGCGCACCGACGCCACCTTGGGCCCGCAGGCTTTTCACGAACGCCGCGACCTCCTTCACCTCAACGGCCGCGTGATGACGCACCGGCGCCACCTTGGATGCGTTCGGCAATGCGGCATCGAGATTTCCCTTCCAGCGCGCGGGATTGAGGCCCTCCCGATAGCCACGCGCTGCCGCGTAGTCGAGCACGAGCTCGATGCGCGAGCGCACGCGCGTGGCCGTCTCGGTCTTGGTCGTCCAGATCGGCTCGAGGACTGCGATCACATGGGCAGGACGAATGTCCCGAACCAGAAGCCTGCCAATCGAAGGCTCCGCGTAGGTGCGCAGCGTAGCTGCCCACTGTGCCTGATGCTTCGCGTTCTTCCACGACTTCTCGTGCTGGGCGATGTACTGCGCAGCGACCTCGGAGAACGTCTTCTGCGCTTGTCGCTCTGCAGACGCGGCACTGCTGGCGGCTCGCCGCGACGCGATCGGATCAACTCCTTGCTTCACGAGCGCCCGGTGTTGCCGGGCCTTCTCCCGAGCCTCAGCCAGGGGTACCGTCGGGAAACTTCCCAGCCCCATCTCTCGCTGCCGTCCGCCCGCTGCCACTCGCAGGACCCAGCTTCGCGCGCCAGAAGGCGTGACCTGCAAGGCCAATCCGTCCGTCCCTCCAACGCTCCATCGACCCGCGCGCGTCAGCCTCCGGACCTCGAGCGGCGACAGTGCTTTGGCCTTTCTTGGCATGGCGGGGTCATTATGCTACCCCTCACCTACCCACACAAGATGGTGGGATCGTGCTGGACGTTAGCGGATGCCACCGGACGATTTTTCAGTCGATTTACCTATGAAAAAAGCCCCTTGCGGGGCTTGGTTCAGAAGGTCACTTGGCGGAGCCGGAGGGATTCGAACCCTCGATGCAGGTTTTGCCCACATACTCCCTTAGCAGGGGAGCACCTTCGGCCACTCGGTCACAGCTCCGCAGAGGGCGAATTCTAACCGGCCACCTTCGCCGCGGGGTCGGGCACTTGCTCCAGATCGAACGCCTTGTGGAGCGCCCTGACGGCGAGCTCCATGTACTTCTCGTCGATCACGACGCTGGTCTTGATCTCGCTGGTCGTGATCATCTGGATGTTGATGCCCTCCTCGCTGAGGGTGCTGAACATCTTGCTGGCCACGCCCACGTGCGATCGCATGCCGATGCCGACGATCGAGACCTTGCAGATTCGCGGGTCGCCGAGCAGGTCGAGCGCACCGACTCGCGGTAGCACCTGCGCCTTCAGCAGGTCCATCGTGCGCGCGTAGTCGTTGCGGTGGACGGTGAACGAGAAGTCGGTGCGGCCATCGTGCGACACGTTCTGGATGATGACGTCGACGTCGATGTTGGCGTCGGCCACCGGGCCGAGGATGAGATGCGCGACGCCGGGCTTGTCGTTCACGCCGAGGAGGCTGATCTTGGCCTCGTCGCGATTGAAGGCGATGCCCGACACGACTGCTTGTTCCATTTTCTCGTCTTCCTCGAATGTGATGAGCGTCCCGGACCGCGCCTCTTCATCGAGGTCGATATCCCAGGGCGTGAAGCTCGACAGCACCCGCAGCGGCACCCGATACTTCCCAGCGAATTCAACCGAGCGGATCTGCAGCACCTTGGATCCGAGGCTCGCCATCTCGAGCATCTCTTCGAAGCTGATCGTCTTCAGGCGGCGCGCCTCGGCCACGATGCGCGGGTCGGTGGTGTAGACGCCATCGACGTCGGTATAGATCAGGCACTCGTCCGCCTTCAGCGCTGCGGCGACGGCGACCGCCGAGGTGTCGGAACCGCCGCGACCGAGCGTCGTGACATTGCCGTCCGGATCGACGCCCTGGAAACCAGTGATCACGACGATCTTTCCGGCGGCGAGGTCGGCCCGCACGCGAACGTCGTCGATGTGCTGGATTCGCGCCTTGGTGTAAGCAACGTCGGTCGCAATCGGCACCTGCCAGCCGGCATAGCTGACGGCCTGCATGCCCTCGGCCTGCAGCGCGATCGCCAGCAGACCGACCGAGACCTGCTCGCCGGTCGAGGCGATCACGTCGAGCTCGCGTCGCAGCTCCGGCGTCGACTGCTCGGGTGACAGCAGCTTCGCGAGATCGAGCAGTCGATTCGTCTCGCCGCTCATTGCCGACGGGACGACGATCATCTGGTGCCCCGCGCTTGCCCACTTGGCGACGCGTTTCGCGACGTTGCGGATGCGCTCCGGCGAGCCCATCGAGGTGCCGCCGTACTTGTGGACGATGAGGGTCATGGTGGGTCGGAGAACGCGAGAGCGCGGCTTCGACCGGCGCTTTGAGGCGCGAATTCTAGCGGTCCAGGGTTGGCGCTCCGGCCGCCGCAACGACGCCGTCGATCGGCAGACTGTCGCACCATTCGAGCGTCAATTGCGGCTCGCCGGGCGAGGCGACGGCACGCGCGTCGATGCCGAGACCCGGCACAAACAACAGTCGACCAGCGCTGTAGATCAGCGGTCCACCGCGGCGCTCAGTCGGCACGCCGGCCGCCTGATATTGCTTCTTCAGCGTCCGCGCCGGCCGCCCAGGCCCGGCCTGGAATTGCTCGGCACCGGAGCGCGGCAGCAACTCGACGCGTCGAAGCGCGGCGATGCCGACACCGGCCTGCTGGGTCGCCGTTGCTCGCAGGACGCCGCCCCAGCCCGGTAGCGGATAGGCACCTGCTGCGTTCACCCGCAAGCTGGTCTCGCGCACCGCAGATCGATCCGGAATTGCTTGCGGCTTCGCAAGCGTGAGTACACCGCGATGGCTGCGCAATTCGCCGGCCGGGATCGGCCATCGGCCGTTCGTGCAGACCGGCAGCTCGGACATCAGGCGCTTCGCCAGCGCGGCGCTCACCGATCCAGGCGCCCTCTCGCACAGCCAGTGCCTCAGTGCATTGCTGCGCCGCTCCGAGGACAGCGCCATCCATGGCGTGATCTGAAGCGACTCACCTTGCGAGATCGCAGCCAGGTCGAGCTGTGCCAGGTCGCGAAGGCAGACCGATGCTTCGCGGGCCCAGTCGGCGGCCGTTGTCAGCGCCTGCTCTGCTTGCGGGAACGCCTGCCTGAGAGCTGGCAGGACCCGGTGCCGAAGGCGATTGCGCGCGAACCGCTCGTCGACATTCGAGTCGTCGTCGACGTGGCCGAGGCGATGGCGGCGCAGATACGCATCGATGGTGTCGCGCGCCTGTGCCAGCCACGGACGCGCCCAGGTCACGCCATCTCGTTCCATGAGCCGCGGCATCCCCGCCAGGCCGGAGGTTCCGCCGCCGCGGAACGCCTGCAAAAGAAAAGTCTCGGCCTGGTCCTGCTGGTGATGCGCGAGCAGCACGATATCGACGCCGTGTTCAACAGCCAATCTTCGGAGCGCGTCATAGCGTGACGTACGAGCCCACGCCTCCACGCTCTCCCCTCGGCGCGGCAAGGTCGTCAGCCGTGCGCTTGAGAAGTGGAGCCGATGACCTGCACGCGCCCAGCGCTCACAGCGTCGACGGCAATGCGTGAGCCATGCGTCGGCGTTTGGGTGCAGCCCGTGGTGCACATGCAAGGCCACGACCTCGATGCCGTACGGCGCTGCCGCTCGCAGCGTCGCGTGCAACAGTGCGGTCGAGTCGCGTCCGCCGCTGTAGGCGACGGCGACCCGCGCTTCGGTCACCCGCGCCTCAGCGCGCAGTCGTGTCGCTGTAGCGTCCGTAGGACTGCAGGCGGTCGTAGCGGCGATCGAGCAGCTCGCGCACCGGCAGGTCGCTGACCTGGCGCAACGCATCGCTCAGCGCCCGCTTCAGGAACGCGGCCATCTGCTTCGGGTCGCGATGCGCGCCGCCGACGGGTTCGTTGACGATCTTGTCGACGAGGCCGAGCGCCTTCAGCCGATGGGCCGTGATGCCGAGCGCGTCGGCAGCATCCGCAGCGCGCTCCGCCGTCTTCCACAGGATCGATGCGCAGCCTTCCGGCGAGATCACCGAATAGATCGAGTACTGCAGCATCAGCAGCTGGTCGCCGACGCTGATCGCGAGCGCCCCGCCGGAACCGCCCTCCCCGATGATCGTCACGATGATCGGCACCTCGAGCTGCGCCATCTCGAAGATGTTGCGTCCGATCGCTTCGGACTGGCCGCGCTCCTCGGCGCCGATGCCAGGATAGGCGCCGGGCGTGTCGACGAACGTGAAGACCGGAAGGCCGAACTTCTCGGCCAGCTTCATCAGGCGCAGTGCCTTTCGATAGCCTTCGGGACGCGACATCCCGAAGTTGCGCAACCCGCGCTCCTTGGTGTCACGGCCCTTCTGATGGCCGAGCACCATGCAGGGCTGCCCGTTGAAGCGAGCCAACCCGCCGATGATCGATTGATCATCGGCAAACGCGCGGTCGCCGTGGAGCTCCTGGAAGTCGGTGAAGACCTCGGTCACGTAATCGAGCGTGTACGGGCGCTGCGGATGGCGCGCGATCTGCGTTACCTGCCAGGGCGTCAATCCCGAATAGATGTCCTTCGTCAGCAGCAGGCTCTTCTTGCCGAGGCGATCGATCTCCTCGGAGATATCCACCGCGGACTCGTTCTGCACGTAGCGAAGCTCTTCGATCTTCGATTCGAGCTCGGCGACCGGTTGCTCGAAATCGAGGAAATGACGTTTGCTCATCGGGTGGAATCCGGGGTGGGCAAGGCCTGAATCGCGGGACGGAATCGCGTGGCGCGGCCGTGTTCAACAAGCGATCGGCAGAGGGTCGAGGCTGCGCCAAATGTACCATGTGGCCACCGAGCGGAAGGGCGACCAAGCATCGCCAACCTCGCGTGCCTCGGCCCGCGAAACGGGCTCGCCGCTGAAGTAATTGATGCTGATTCCCTTGATCAGGCCGATGTCGTCGAGCGGCAGCACGTTCGGGCGCATCAGGTGAAAGATCAGGAACATTTCGGCGGTCCAGCGGCCGATGCCACGGATCGCGACCAGCTCGTCGATGATCGCCTCGTCGTCCATCTGCTGCCATTGGCGCACGTGGACGCTGCCCGACTCGAAGTGCTGCGCGAGGTCGCGGAGGTAGTCGACCTTGCGCGCCGAAAGACCGGCGGTGCGCAGCGTCGGAATGTCGATCTCGAGCAGCGCGGCCGGCGACACGCACGACGGCGGCCCGCTCATCAGCGCGGCGAAGCGGTCCCAGACCGATTGCGCGGCCTTGACCGAGATCTGCTGCCCGATGATCGAACGGGCCAAGGTGGTGAACGCATCGCCGGGACTCTGCAAGCGCCCGTCACCAAACTGCGGGATGAGCTTGCGCATCACGCGGTCGCGCTTCGACAGGTGCCTGCAGGCGTCTTCCCAGCACTCGACGGCGGTCGGCGTTCGCGTGGGCACGGATTCAGGCCTTCATCCAGGTGGTGCCGGAGGCAGAATCCTGCAGCACGATGCCCGCTTCGGCAAGCTCCGCACGTATGCGATCGGCGAGTGCGAAGTCGCGCGACTGCTTCGCACGCGCCCTCGCTTCGATCCGCTCCTCGATCGCACCGGCGTCCAGCCCGCTGCCGCCTTGCAGGTAGGTGCGCGGCACCTGCTGCAGCAACCCGAGCGTGCCGCCCAGTTGCTTCAGCTGCGCACCGAGGTCGCCAGCACGGGTACGGTTGACGTCGCTCGCAAGGTCGAACAACGTCGCGATCGCGAGCGGCGTGTTGAAGTCGTCGTTCATTGCCGCACGGAATGCGGCTGGTCCCGGCGCCTGCCAGTCGAGATCGCCAGGCGGAAACTCCACGCCTTCGAGCGCGGTGTACAAGCGCCGCAAGGCACTGCGTGCGTCATCGAGATTCGCATCGCTGAAGTTGACCGGGCTGCGGTAGTGCGATCGCAGCATGAAGAAGCGGAGCGTCTCGCCGTCGTAGCGCTTCAGCACGTCGCGGATCGTGAAGAAGTTTCCGAGCGATTTCGACATCTTCTCGTCGTCGACTGTCAGGTGGCCGTTGTGCAACCAGTAGTTGACGAACGGACCCCCGTTCGCCGCCTCGCTCTGTGCAATCTCGTTCTCATGGTGCGGAAACTGGAGGTCGATGCCCCCGCCGTGAATGTCGAAGTGCTCGCCCAGCAAGGCCTTGCACATGGCCGAGCATTCGATGTGCCAACCGGGCCGTCCGGGACCATAGACGCTGTCCCACTTGGCGTCGTCAGGCTCGGACGGTTTCGAGGCCTTCCAGAGCACGAAGTCGAGCGGATCTTCCTTGCCGTCAAGCACAGCGACGCGCTCACCCGCGCGCAGCTGGTCGATCGATTTGCCCGACAGCTTGCCGTAGCCCGGAAACTTGCGGACGGCGTAGTTGACATCGCCGCCCTCGGCGCGATAAGCGAGCCCTTTTGCCTCGAGCTGCTCGATCATCTTCAGCATGCCACCGACATGCGCGGTCGCGCGCGGCTCGTGGGTCGGCGGCTCGATGCCGAGTGCGGCCAAATCGGCGTGCATGGCGGCAGTCATTTCGGTCGTCAGCTGCCGGATCGGGATGCCCCGCTCGAGCGCACGCCGGATGATCTTGTCGTCGATGTCGGTGATGTTGCGAACGTAGGTGACGTCGTAGCCGAGCGTGCGCAACCAACGCTGGATCATGTCGAACGCCATCAGGAAGCGCGCGTGACCCATGTGGCACAGGTCGTAGATCGTCATGCCGCAGACGTACATCCGGACCTTGTGCGGTTCGATCGGCGTGAACGGCTCGACGGCTCTTGAAAGCGAATTGTGAAGTCTTAGGGTCATCGGCCGTTGAACGATGGAGCCGTCTTATCCGATGCGGCGAGCAGTTCGAGATCAGTCCGGGCCGCGGGCCGAGGGCATCGGCCTGCGCACAGTTCGGCGCACGCTGGAGCCTCTTGGAATGGGCCCTGAAATACAATCGAATCAGTATAGCGGCGCGCCTTCGCACCGCTCGTGCTAGCGCTCCCGACGCCTCGTGCATTGGCTTGCGCAGGGCCGCCCGAACGATGACCCTCCGATCCCTGCTCACCGTCATCGCGACCTTCGCGTCGATCGTCTTCACGCCGCTCACGACGGCCGCTGATGAGCTCGCCGACATCGCGCGACTGCGCCGCGAAGGTCAGCCGGCAGCAGCATTGGCGAAGGCCGACCATTTCCTGGTGGCGCAACCCAGAGATGCGCAGATGCGCTTCGCTCGCGCGTCGCTGTTGGTCGACCTCAAGCGCAGCAGCGAAGCGGTGGCGGCGCTCGAGTCGCTGACCGAGGACTACCCCGATCTGGCCGAGCCGTACAACAACGTGGCGGTGCTCTACGCCGCCTCGGGCGAATTCGCGAAGGCGCGCTCGGCCCTCGAACAGGCTCTGCGCCTCCGCCCGGCCTACGCGACCGCGCACGAGAACCTCGGCGACGTGTACGCCGCGCTCGCTGCCAGCGCGTATGCCAGCGCGCTGAGGGCCGATCCTTCGCTGCCCGGTATCCAAGGCAAACTCGCGCAGGTGCGCCAGACGGTCGCACCGGCCGCCGCGGCCTCTTCTCTCGGATCCAATCCACCAGCCGCGACGCCTTCTCGCTGATCCTCATCCCGACAACACGGAGACGCTCATGTCCCATTCCATTTCGCGCTGGAGCCGAGTCGCTGTTCTGACAGTGGCGCTTGGCCTGTGCGCCGCCGCCCAAGCCCAGAAGGTCAAGCTCGAGACCAGCGCCGGTGACATCGTCATCGAGCTCGACGCCGCGAAAGCGCCGAAGAGCGCAGAGAACTTCGTCCAGTACGTCAAGGCCGGCCATTACGATGGAACCATCTTCCATCGCGTGATCGGCAACTTCATGATCCAGGGCGGCGGGATGACGGCCGACCGCCGCGAGAAGGCGACGCGCGCGCCGATCGCCCTCGAAGCCCGCAACGGCCTGGTCAACACCCGCGGCACGGTGGCGATGGCGCGCACCAACGATCCCAATTCCGCAACGTCGCAGTTCTTCATCAATGTGAAGGACAATGATTTTTTGAATGCCGCACAGTCCCGCGACGGGAACGGCTACGCGGTCTTCGGCAAGGTGACTTCCGGCATGGATGTGGTCGACAAGATCCGCAACGCGCCCACCGGCCCCGGCGACTTCCCGAACGAGCCTGTCGTGATCAAGCACGCGACCCTGGAGAAATGACGTCATGCAACAGGTAGAACTGCAGACCAGCAAAGGCAACATCAAGATCGAGCTCGACGACGAGAAGGCGCCCGACTCGGTGCGCAACTTCATCGACCATGTGAAGCGCGGCCACTATGACGGCACCGTGTTCCACCGGGTGATCAAGGGGTTCATGATCCAGGGCGGCGGGTTCGAGCCCGGCATGAAGCAGAAGCCGACCGGAAAGCCCATCCGCAACGAGGCCAACAACGGCCTGAAGAACGCGCGCTACACGCTCGCGATGGCGCGCACATCCGACCCGCACTCGGCGACGGCCCAGTTCTTCATCAACGCCGCCGACAACGCGTTCCTCGATCACAAGGCCGAATCGTCGCAAGGCTGGGGCTACGCGGTCTTCGGCCGGGTGGTCGAAGGAAACGAGGTCGTCGACGCGATCGAAAAGGTGCAGACCGGCAGCAAGGGCGGCCACGGCGATGTGCCGCTCGACGACGTGACGATCGAGCGCGCCACCGTGCTGTCCTGACCGGCGCACCGCGGCTCGTGGCTGCAACGCCCAGCGGGCCCGCCAGGGTCGTCGCGCCGCCGGAGTGGCGCGCGATCGACTTCATCAGCGATCTGCACCTCACCGAAGGCACGCAACGCACATTCGCGCAGTGGTCGGAGTTTCTGCACGGAACCCACGCCGATGCGATCTTCATCCTCGGCGATCTGTTCGAGGCGTGGGTCGGCGACGACTCGCGCCTCGAGGGTTTTGAAGCGCGTGGCGCAGCCACGCTGACCAGCGCGGCGCAGCGGCGTCCTATCTATTTCATGGTTGGCAACCGCGACTTTCTGCTGGGTGCCGAGATGCTCACGGCCTGCGGCATGCAGGCACTCGAGGATCCAACCCTGTTGTGCGCATTCGGCGAGAAAGTCCTTCTGGCGCATGGCGATGCGCTCTGCATTGACGATCTGCCGTATCAGCAGTTGCGACGAGTCGTGCGCGACCCGAACTGGCAGCGCAGCTTCCTGGCAAGACCACTGCCCGAACGACGTGCGATGGCACGCGCCCTGCGCGACGAGAGCGAACGGCACAAGTCGACTCTGAAGGCCGGCGAATGGATCGATGTCGATCCGACCGCGGCCGTGGCAGCGCTCGCCTCGGCGGGCACGACCACCCTGGTGCACGGCCACACGCACCGTCCGGCAAGCGAGGAGATCGCCCCGGGGTACTGGCGCCATGTCCTCAGCGATTGGGACCTCGACGGAGCCGGACCCAGCCGTGCCGAGATCATGCGCTGGCAAGGTGGCCCGTTCATGCGCCTGTCGCCGGACGAAGCGATTCGCCGCGGACCTTGAGCGTGGCAGATTGGCGGCAACGCTGGTCGCGCTGGCGCCGCGCCCGCACACTTGAGCGTCGGCCGATTCCCGAAGTGCTATGGCAATCGACTCTCGATCGCTTTTCTTTCCTGGGTGAACGCAGCGCCGACGACATCGGCCGCTTGCGCGAACTGGCGACTCTGTTCCTGGCGCGAAAGGAATTCTCGGGCGCCAATGGCCTTCACGTGACCGACGAGATGGCGGTCGCGATCGCGGCCCAGGCCTGCGCTCCCATCCTCGAGCTGGGTCTCGACTGCTATGACGGCTTCGTCGGCATCGTCGTCCACCCCGACGCGGTGATCGCACGCCGAGAGACCATCGACGAGGCAGGCGTCGTGCATCGCTATACCGAGGAGCTCTCGGGCGAGGCGATGGAGGGCGGTCCGCTGATGCTGTCGTGGCGCGATGTCGCCGACGGCGCGGCCTCTGCGGCCTGGGGCTACAACGTCGTGATTCACGAGTTCGTCCACGTCCTCGACATGCATGCCGCACGCGCCGGGATGCCGACGCGAGGTCTTGGCGTCGACTGGTCGCGCCGCCTCGCCAATGAATTCGAGCGCTTCACGCGACGTGTCGATGCCGGCGAGGAGACGCTCGTCGACCCGTACGGCGCCGAGGCGATCGAGGAGTTCTTTGCGGTCTCCGCCGAAGCGTTCTTTGTCGCGGCCCGCGACCTCCGCGCCGAAGAGCCGGTCCTGTACGACCTGCTGGCTGCATTCTTCCGACAAGAACCGGCCGACTCGGCGCCGACATGAAAGAAGGGAGCCGCAGCTCCCTTCTTGTGATTCCGCGCCGCTGAGCTTGCAGAGGCGGGGTGCGCCGAGATCAGGCCGTCGCAGGCTCTGCTTTCGGCTTGTCGCTGCGCTTGACCGGCTGGATGTCGAGCGCCGGCTTGCCATCCGCGTCGACGTCGACCGTCAGGCGGCCACCGTCGACCAGGCGGCCGAA
>JBDSAB010000500.1:0-18667 GCA_039922395.1 Caldimonas sp. | reverse complement strand
GCGGCGATGGAGCGGGTCGCGGGCATCGTCCGAAAGATCGAGCCGCACGATTCGGTCGAGCGCTACAGCGGGCTCGGCGTCGATGTCCGACTCGGCCGCGCGCGCATCGTCGATCCGTGGCGGGTCGAGATCGAATCCGCCGACGGCACGAAGGACGTGCTGACGACGCGGTCCATCGTCGTCGCCGCCGGCGCCGAGCCGTTCGTGCCGAAGCTGCCGGGGCTCGAGCCCGTCGATTGCCTGACGAGCGACACGCTGTGGGAGCTGCGCGAGCTGCCGCGTCGCCTCGTCGTGCTCGGCGGCGGCCCGATCGGCTGTGAGCTCGCGCAGGCCTTCGCTCGCCTCGGCGCGGTCGTCACGCAGGTCGAGATGGCGCCGCGTCTGCTGGCCCGCGAAGACGAGGATGTCGCGACTGCCGCACGCGCCGCGCTCGAGCGCGACGGTGTCGCGGTGCTGACCGGCCACACTGCGTTGCGTTGCGAGCGCGACGACGCACGCCGCGTCCTCGTCGCGCAGGCCGAAGGCCGCGAGGTGAGGATCGAGTTCGACCGCCTGCTGTGTGCGGTCGGCCGGGTCGCGCGACTGCGCGGCTACGGGCTCGAGGAACTCGGCCTGATCGACGCGGCCGCGCCGCCGCGCACCTTGCCGACCGACGACTACCTGCAGACGCTCTATCCCAACATCTACGCGGCAGGCGACGTCGCCGGGCCGTACCAGTTCACCCACACCGCCGCGCACCAGGCCTGGTACGCATCGGTCAACGCGCTGTTCGGCACGTTCCGACGCTTCAAGGCCGACTACTCGGTGATTCCGTGGGCGACCTTCATCGATCCCGAGGTCGCCCGGGTCGGGCTCAACGAACAGGATGCCAAGACGCAAGGCATCGCGTTCGAGGTCACCCGCTACGGTCTCGACGACCTCGACCGTGCGATCGCCGACAGTGCCGACGCCGGTTTCGTCAAGGTGCTGACGGTCCCCGGCAAGGACCGCATCCTCGGTGTCACGATCGTCGGGGCGCACGCCGGCGACCTGATCGCCGAGTACGTGCTGGCGATGAAGCAGGGCATCGGCCTGAACAAGATCCTCGGCACGATCCATATCTATCCGACGATGGCCGAGGCCAACAAGTACGTCGCCGGCGAATGGAAGCGCGCGCACCAGCCCAAGCGCGTGCTCGAATGGGTCGGGCGCTACCACGCGTGGCGGCGCGGCTGACGCGATCGGCCATCGGCCCGTCGGGCTGCGACGGCTCGGGTACGATCGGTTCGAACAAAACCGACCTTCTGCGGAGACTTCGATGCGCCGTCTGCTTGTCCTGTGTTCCGGTTTGCTCGGCCTGCTCGATGGGGCCTCCGCGCAGGCGCCCGCCCTGACGCCGTTCGGTGCGGCCGGCGGTGCGCCGGCAGCGCCGTGGCACGTCGTCGGCCTGCCGCAGCAGACCAAGCCGTTCACGCAGTTCTCGGTCGTCGACCTCGACGGCAAGCGCGCGCTGAAGGTGGAGTCGAAGGAGGCCTACGGCAACGTCGTCCATCCGCTGGCCTGGACCACCACCTCGGCGAAGCTGGCCTGGCAATGGCGCATCGAGGAGCCGATCGACGGGTCCGACCTGACCCAGAAGGCGGGCGACGACACCGCGCTGAAGGTCTGCGTGTTCTTCGACCTGTCGATCGACAAGATCCCGTTCGGTGATCGCCAGCTGCTGCGCTTCGCCCGCTCGAAGACGACCGAGCCGGTGCCGGCCGCCACCATATGCTACGTCTGGGACGCGAAGCTTGCGGCCGGCACCACGCTCGACAACGCGTTCACCAAGCGCATGCGCTATGTCGTCGTGCGCAGCGGTCCGCAGAAGCTGAACCAGTGGTCGTCCGAGAAGCGCGACGTCACCGCCGACTTCATCAAGCTGTTCGGTGCCGAGAGCGACACCGTGCCGCCGATCATCGGCATCGCGATCGGCGCCGACAGCGACAACACGAAGTCGCGCAGCGTCGGCTACGTGACCGGCGTGGCGCTGGAGCCATAGCCGGTTCGTCGCCACCGGCCGCGTCGGCGCGGCCGCACCGCCTGGTCCTCCTCGGGGGCGGCCATGCCCATCTGCAGGTGCTGCGCGATCTGGCGACCGCGCCGCTGCTTGACGTGCACGTCACGCTGGTCTCGCTGTCGACCGAGCTGGTCTATTCGGGCATGGTGCCGGGGCGGGTCGCGGGGCGCTATCGGGACGAGGAATGTCGGATTCCGCTTGAACCCCTGGCCCGGCGCGCCGGAGTGGAGTTCATCGTCGGCGAGGCGATCGGGGTGGATGCGACGAACCGCAGCGTGTTGATCGCGCGGCGCGCCGGAACGACCGAAACCCGTGGCTACGACGTCGCGAGCCTCGACGTCGGCGGCGTGATGGATCGCGAGTCGATCACCGGTGCGGCCGAGCATGCGCTGTTCGTGCGGCCGATCGGTGTCTTTCTCGATGCGCTCGGTGCGCGCCTGCGCGGTAGCGCGGTGCGCGAAATCTCGCGCGACGCTGCAGGCGACGTCGATGGCGCGGCGGCTGCGGGCGCTGCGCGGCGCGCGCCGCCCGACGACCTTGTCGTCATCGGCGGCGGGGCCGGCGGCGTCGAACTGGCGCTCGCGCTGCGGGCGCGTCGTGGGCCGATCGCCCGCATCGCGCTGGTCTGCGGCGGTCCGCTGCTGGCCGCTCACTCGGCGGCGCTGCAGCGGCGGGTTCGCCGCGCGCTGGCCGAGCGGGGCGTCGCGGTGCACGAAGCGACTTGCCGCTCGATCGCGGCCGATGCGGCCGTCCTCGACAACGGCGCGAAGCTGACCTGCGATCTCGCCATCGTCGCGACCGGCAGCGCGGCGCCGGCCTGGCTGCGGCCGAGCGGGCTCGCGCTCGACGCCGACGGCTTCGTCGCCACCGGGCCGACGTTGCAGAGCCTGTCGCATCCGGAGGTGTTCGGTGCCGGCGATGTCGCGACCCGTGCCGATGCCAGGCGACCCCGCAACGGCGTTCATGCGGTGCGGGCCGGCCCGCCTTTGGCCCGCAACCTGCGGCTCTTCGTCGAAGGTCGGCCGTGCCGGCCTTATCGGCCGCAGCGGCGTTCGCTCGCGCTGATCGCCTGCGGCGACGGCAGCGCCATCGCCGAGTGGCATGGCTGGTCGCTCGAAGGCCCGGCGATCGGCCGCTGGAAGGACCGCATCGACCGCGATTTCGTCGCGCTCAATCGCGCGGCTTGAACTCGATCTGCATGATCGGCGGAACTCTTCCGTCGGTGTCGCGCGGCAAGGTCTCGGTCTTGTCGATCGCGCGCAGCACCGCGTCGTCCCAGGCGTCGTTGCCGCTGCTGCGGACCAGCTTGCGGCTCGTGATCGTGCCGTCGGTTGCGCAGCGCACCTCGACCGTCGCGAGCGGGTTGCCGCTGACGCTGTCGGTGAAGACGATGTTGGGCTTGATGCGCGCCTTGATGCGACCCGCGTAGCTGGAGGAAGGACCGCTGGTGCGCGCCGCGGTGCCGGTGCTGTCGGCGTCGCCGGTCGCGTTGGCCTGGCCCTGCATCCGCTTCAGGTAGGCCTCGCGCTGGGCGACCAGGGTCGCCTCTTCCTTGCGGGCCTTCTCGGCGAACTCTTTCTTGCGCCGGTCCTCGGCCTCCTGGGCCTCGACGAGCGCCTTTTCGCGTTGCGCCTTCTGCCGCTGCAGGTCCTGCTGTTTCGCTTCGGCGCGCTGGGCCTCGAGCTTCTGGGCCTCGGCCTTCTGCTGCTCGCGCTTCAGCGCGAGCTGGCGCTGCTCCTCGCGCTCGGCGGCCTCGCGCTTCGCCGCGTCGCGCTTCGCCTTCTCGATCGCGATCTGCGCGTCGGCGACCGGCGGGGGCTCGGGCGCGGCCTTCGGCACCGGCGCCGGGACCGGCCGCTTCACCTCGGGCGCCGGTGCGGGTGCGGGGGTCGGCGGCGGGCTGACCGCGCGCGGCGCGGCGATCTGCGGGACTGCGGACCAGAGCTCTGCGGTGACGCCTTCGGGCTCATGTGCGCGCCAGTTGACGCTGAACGCGATCGCGACGATCAGCAGCAGGTGCACCAGCACCGCGAGCACCGCGCCGCGGCCGAGCCCGTCGGCCGAGCGCGGCATCGTCGCGTCGCGAAAGCGCGGCAGGGTCGAGGTGCTCATCGCAAGCAGCGGTGATTACTTGCCGGCGTTCTTGACCGACAGGCCGACGCGCTGGACACCGCCCTGCTGCAGCTTGCCCATCACGGTGACAACGGCGTCGTACTTGACGTTCTTGTCGGCCGAGATGACGACCGGGGTCGTCGCGACACCCTGTTGCGCCTCGCGGACCCGCTGCGCGATGGAATCGGTGGTCGCGGTTCCGCGGTCGATGCCGTCGACCCGCACGCGCAGCGCGGCATCGCTGCCAACGACGACCTCGATCACATGGTCGGGACGCTGGCTGCTGCGGCCGACCGTCGGCAGGTCGACCATGCCGGTCGTGATCAGCGGCGCGGTGACCATGAAGATGATCAGCAGCACCAGCATCACGTCGATGAACGGGACCATGTTGATCTCGCTGATCGTGCGGCGGCGGCTCGAGCCGCGGTGGCTGACGGCGGGCATGTCGACGAAACCCTAGCTGTGCATGCTGCGCGCGGCGGCCGGTTGCGGCGCCGGCGTCGTCGACGCCGGCAGCGCACCCGCGTTGCGGTGCAGGATGTTCGAGAACTCCTCGATGAAGGTCTCGAGCTGGATCGCGATGCGGTCGATGTCGCGGGCGAAGCGGTTGTAGGCGATGACCGCAGGGATCGCCGCGAACAGGCCGATCGCGGTGGCGACGAGGGCCTCGGCGATGCCGGGCGCAACGGTCGCGAGCGTTACCTGCGTCATGTTGGACAGGCCGACGAACGCGTGCATGATTCCCCACACGGTGCCGAACAGGCCGATGTACGGCGACACCGAGCCGACCGAGGCCAAGAACGACAGGTGCGACTCGATCGCGTCCATCTCGCGCTGGAAGCTCGCCCGCATCGCGCGCCGCGCGCCGTCGAGCAGGCCGCTCGCCTCGGTGACGCGGCGCTCGCGCAGCTTGAAGAACTCGCGCATGCCGGCGGCGAAGATGCGCTCCATCGGCGATGCGTCGGTGCGTTTCGCGGCGTCACCGTACAGCTCGTTCAGGTTGCGGCCGGCCCAGAACTCGCGCTCGAACTCCTCGTTCATCGTGCGCACCCGCTTCAGCCCGAACAGCTTGCCGAAGATCACGGTCCAGCTGGCGAGCGAACCGATCATCAGGCCGGCCATCACGAGCTGCACGACGAAGCTCGCCTGGACGACGAGGGTCAGTATGGAAAAGTCCTGCGGCTGGTTCATTGAATCGACTGAAGAATTTCGGTTGGGATGCGGCGCGGCCGATAAGTTCCGAGCTCGACGCAGCCGATCCGGATCGTGCCGTCGGCGAGCAGCTCGTTCGTGCCGTCCGGCACGATCCGCGACGCCTGCTGTGCGATCTGCAGGCTGGCCTGGCCGATGCGCGTCAGCGCGACCGTGACGTCGAGCAGGTCGTCGAGTCGTGCCGGGCGCCGGTAGCTGATCGACGCGTCGGTGACGATGAAGCCGGTGCCGCGCTCGGTCCGCAACTGCTCCTGCGAGTAGCCCTTGGTGCGCAGCCATTCGGTGCGCGCGCGCTCGAAGAACTTCAGGAAGTTCGCGTAGAAGACGATGCCGGCGGCGTCGGTGTCTTCCCAGTAGACACGAAGCGCCAGCCGGAACACGGGTGCCGGGGCCTGGGTCATCGCGCGCGCATCGACCCTCAGCGCCGGGCCTCCCGCGCCGCGGCAACCTCGACGGGGCGCAGATCGGCGGCGGTCTTGTCGAGCACGCCGTTGACGTACTTGTGACCGTCTGTTCCGCCGAAGCTCTTGGCGAGCTCGACCGCTTCGTTGATCGCAACCTTGTAGGGAATCTCGATGCAGTGCTTCAGCTCGTAGGCGCCGATCATCAGAATGCCGTGCTCGACCGGCGACAGGTGCGAGGTCTTGCGGTCGACATGGCGGGTCAGCGCCTCGTCGAGCTCGAGGGCCTCGCCGATGCAGCCGGCGAGCAGGCGATCGAAGTGGCCGGCGTCGCATTTCTCGAAGCCGTCCTGCTCGCGCATGTGGTCGGCGATCACCTTCGGATCGCCGGCCGACAGCAGCCATTCGTAGAGGCCCTGCAGCGCGAGTTCGCGGGCGCGCCGGCGGGCCGACTTCGGACCGCTGCGCGGGGCGCGGGGTCGCCCGGTCGTCGGGGTCGCGTCGCTCACGACAGCCTTTCCAGCAGGTTCGCCATCTCGACCGCGACGCGGGCCGCATCGCGCCCCTTGTCGTCGGCGCGGGCCCACGCCTGCTCCTCGTTCTCGCAAGTCAGGATCGCGTTGACGACGGGGATCTCGCCGTCGAGCGAGACCCGCGTGACGCCGGCGCCGCTCTCGTTGGCGACCAGCTCGAAATGGTAGGTCTCGCCACGGATGATGCAGCCGATCGCGATCAGCGCCTGCTGCGACTCGTCGTCGGCGAGCGCCTGCAAGGCGACCGCGATCTCGAGCGCACCCGGCACCGTCACGTGCTTGATGTGGCCGGCGGGCACGCCGAGCGTGTGCAGCTCGGCGATGCACACCTCGGCGAGGCGATTGGTGACGCTGGCGTTGAAGCGCGCCTGCACGATCGCGATGTGCACGTCGCTGCCGTCGAGGGCGCCCACGATTCCTTTGTCGGCTTGCTGCATGGGTGAGATCAATCTTCCGCGGTCACGAAGCCGGTGACCTCGAGGCCGTAACCGGTCATGCTCGGCATCCGGCGCGGGCTGCCGAGCAGACGCATCTTCGCGATGCCGAGTTCGCGCAGGATCTGCGCACCGATGCCGTAAGTCCGCAGGTCCATCTGGCTCGGCCGCCGGGCGGCGGGGCGGTTCCGCGGCAGCACCGCGTGCAGCATGGATAGGGCGTCCTCGCCGCAGTTGAGCAGGATCGCTGCACCGCGCTCGCTGGCCGAAACCGCGGCCAGCGCCTTCGGCAGCGGCCACGAGTGCTCGCAGGTGCCGACATCCAACAGGTCGAGCGCCGACAGCGGCTCGTGCACGCGCACCAGCACCTCGTCGCTCTCGGTCCAACGGCCACGCGTCAGCGCGAGGTGCAGCCCGCCCGCGCGGTCGTTGAAGACGGTGCAGTCGAACTCGCCGTGCGGCGTCGCGAGCTTGCGCGCGCCGAGGCGCTCGATCAGCGACTCGTTGCGGCTGCGGTACTCGATCAGGCTCGCGATCGTGCCGATCTTCAGCCCGTGGATGCGCGAGAACTCGATCAGGTCGGGCAGGCGCGCCATCGTGCCGTCTTCGTTCATCACCTCGCAGATCACGGCGGACGGCGTCAATCCCGCCATCGCGGCAAGGTCGCAGCCGGCCTCGGTGTGGCCGGCCCGCATCAGCACACCGCCGTCCTGCGCCTGCAGCGGGAAGATGTGACCGGGCTGGACCAGATCGTTCGGGCTCGCGTCGCGCGCGACGGCAGCCTGCACGGTGCGAGCCCGATCGGCGGCCGAGATGCCCGTCGTGACGCCTTCGGCCGCTTCGATCGAGATCGTGAACGCGGTGCCGTGGCGCGTGCCGTTGCGGCTCGCCATCGGCGGCAGGCGCAGCCGCTCGCAACGCTCGCGGGTGAGAGTCAGGCAGATCAAACCGCGGCCGTAGCGCGCCATGAAGTTGATCGCCGCGGCATTCACGTGGTCGGCGGCGATGACGAGGTCGCCCTCGTTCTCGCGATCTTCCTCGTCGACGAGGATCACCATCCGGCCGGCGGCCAGCTCGGCAACGAGCTCGGGAACGGGTGCGATGGCCATGGTCAATTGTAGGTGGCGGGGCCGGCTCGGCGCCCGCGGAGCCGATGCCGCGCGCGGGCTAGGTTCGCGGGACCGCGCCGGTCAGCATGCGCTCGACGTAGCGCGCGATCAGGTCGATCTCGAGGTTGACCGGGCTGTCGGCGACGAGGGTGCCGAGCGTCGTGTGCTGCAGCGTGTGCGGGATCAGATTGACGCTGAACTCGCAGCCGTCCGGCAGGTCTTCGACGCGGTTGACGGTCAGGCTGACGCCGTCGATCGTGATCGAGCCCTTGTAGGCCAGAAAGCGCGCCAGCCCGCCGGGCGCGTGGACGCGCATCTCGGTCGACTCGCCGACCGGCTCGACGTAGACGACGCGGCCGATGCCGTCGACATGGCCGGTGACGAGATGCCCGCCGAGCCGGTCGTGGGCGCGCAGTGCCTTTTCCAGGTTGACCGGCCCGAGCGCGCCAAGCGCAGCGGTGCGAGCCAGGCTTTCGGCCGAAACGTCGACATGGAAGCGCTTTGCCGCCGGGTCGAGCCCGGTCACGGTCATGCAGGCGCCGTTCAGCGCAATGCTGTCGCCGGCCTGCACGTCGTCGAGGTAGCCGTCCGGCGCGACGATCGCGAGACGCTTGCCGTGCTGGTCAGCGTTGCCGAGTGGCTGCGCCTCGACGATGCGACCGAGGCCGGTGACGATGCCGGTGAACATCGTTCGATTGTCGCCTGCCAGGGGCGTCGGTCTGTCGCCGCGGTGACGGCTAATCCAACGGCCCGGCAGCAGGCGTCGGCACGGGCCGCGCGATGATGCGCAGGTCGTCGCCGATCGGCGTGACGCTTCGGAACCTCAACGCGGGTGCCGCGTCGAGCCCGGCCAGCGGTCCGAACAGCGCGAGCTCGCGGCCGACGCCGAGCAGCTTCGGGGCGACGTAGATCAGGTACTCGTCGACCAGCCCTGCGCGGACCAGCGAACCGTTCAGCTTGTGGCCAGCCTCGACGTGCAACTCGTTGACGCCGCGGCGCGCGAGGTCGGCGAGCATCGCCGGCAGGTCGACCTTGCCGGCGTCCGAAGGCTGCAGCGCGATCTCGACGCCGAGGTCTTCGAGCGCGCGCCGACGCTCGTCGGTGGGCGTCGCGGCATACACCAGCACGTCGCCCGGTCGCTGCAGCACGCGCGCCGTCAATGGCGCGTCGAGACGCGAGTCGACGACCACCCGCAACGGCTGCATCGCGGTCGGCACCAGCCGCACGTCGAGACGCGGGTCGTCGTCGAGGATCGTGCCGACGCCGGTCAGGACGGCGCCCGCACGCCGGCGGAAACGGTGGCCGTCGGTGCGCGCCTCGACGCCGGTGATCCATTGGCTGGTGCCGTCGGGCAGGGCGGTCCGGCCGTCGAGCGAGACCGCGGCTTTCAGGCGGAGCCAAGGCCGGCCGCGTTGCATGCGCGAGAAGAAGCCGACGTTCAGCTCGCGCGACTCGTCGGCGCCGGGTCCGTGATCGACGACGATGCCGGCGGCGCGCAGCCGACGGATGCCGATGCCCGCCACGAGCGGATTCGGGTCTTCGATCGCGACGACGACCCGGCTGACGCCGGCCTCGACGAGCGCATCGCTGCACGGCGGCGTGCGGCCGTGATGCGAGCACGGTTCGAGGGTGACCCAGACGGTCGCGCCGCGGACGCTGTGTCCTTGGGCGGCGGCATCGCGCAGCGCCATCACTTCGGCATGCGGACCGCCGGCCTGCTGGGTGTGGCCGCGTCCGATCACGCGGCCGTCGGCCGCCACGATCAGGCAGCCTACGCGAGGGTTCGGTTCGCAGACGCCGATCGCCTTTTCGGCCCATTGCAGGGCTTCATGCATCGGCGATGACGACAGGTCGGCGAAATCCAATCGGGTGCGCTCCGGTCCATGCGCCGCGGGACGCGGCGGCCGGGTAGCGTACTGCAACGATCGCCGAGGAGCTTGCCTCCTAAGGCTGGTGCTGCACCGTCGACAGGTCTGGATCGATCGCGCCGACCACGCCATCGCTTGGCGTGGTGGTGCCGCCTGGGCAGGCTTGCGAGCCGGTGATCACGAGGAAGTTCTGATTCGCCAGCGAGTTCGCCAGCGCGTTGTAGTGGGCCGGGTGCTCGGCGTTGGCGTCGATCGCGCCGCTGCTGTCGAGATCGGCGGCAAAGCGACAGACGCGCAATGCGCTCGACGTCGCGCCGATCGCCCAGCCCGATGGCACGAGCGCCGTGTCGCCGGACCAGAGTCCGTTGGCGAGTGGGTAGACGAGGCACTGGTAGCCGACATAGCGATCGCCGCTGTCGGTCCAGCTCAGGAGGCCGAGCGAGGCTGGCGCCGCATCGATCGGGACCGCTTCGACGCGGCGCGTCCCACCGAGCACGTAAGCGACCGTCTTCAACGGCTCGCTCGTGCACGCCGGTGCGATCGCGTAGTAGCCACCGGTCGACGTCGCCTGCATGGCGATCGGCAACGGAGCCCCGGCCGCCTGGGCGGCGTCCGGCGGACTCGCGAACGAGAACCGCACGATGCCGCTGACGAGGTAGGCGGTGACCGTCTCGCAGTTCGCCAGGGCGGCCGACGTCAGATCAGCTGTGCCGAGCGTCGAGTCGAGGCCCGAACAGACGGCGGTCACGAGGCCGTTGGTGTTGTCGAACACGAGGGCGGATGTCGGCGCGCCGACGCGCTTGGCGGCGCTGCGGCCATCGCCGAGATCCTTCGCCGTCAGCGGGATCCAGGGCGAGCGGCGGAACGCGCCCTTCACCGGTCGGCCGGTCGGTGCGATGGCCAGCGCGCCCGCGTACTTCGGATCGATCGCGGCGACGACCGAGTGCAGCGCGATGTGTTGGTCCTGTCCGCTGCGATCGGACCAGGCGACGTCGACCGACACCTCTTTCGCATCGACACTCGTCGAGGCCTGCACCGAGCGGGTCAGCCGGTAGTGCGTGTTGGTGATGTAGCCCGCGTCGGCATCGATCAGCAGGTTGCGCGCCATGATCTCGGCGTATGAGCGGGCTCCGGAGGCCGCGCCGAGGACCGAGAACGCGCGCAGGTTCTCGAGCTCCTCCTGGCCGAGCCGGACCGCTTCGGCGCGTTGGCGCGCGATGTCGGAGCCGAGCCGGAGGTGGGTCTGGACGCGGCCGATCGTCAGGATGCCGAGCGACAGAACGAGGAAGGCGATCAGGGCCTCGAGCAGCGTCGTCCCGCGCTGATGCCGCATCGCGGTCGGCGGGCTCGCGCTCAAAAGTCTCTCCAGCTGCCGCTGACGCGTGCGAACGTGCCGGTGCTCCTCAGACGGGCGAGCACCGCAGCGTCGTAGACAAACTGTGGTGCGGCGTCGCCCTGATACGCGCCGGCGACGACCAGGGCGCCGCGGATGCCGGCGTTCGAGCCGACGCCGTTCCAGGTCATGCTGTTGCCGTACAGCAGGCCGTGGAGAGCCACGTCGCCGCTGAACCGGATCGCGCCGTTGACGACGACAGCGACCGGCCGTGCCGACGAACCGAGGACCGCCGGCCCCGCCAGGCGCAGGTCGCCGTCGACGAACACGAGCGAGGGGTTCGGGTCGTTCGCGATCAGGGCCAGCAAAGCCGCGGTGCAATCGCCGCTGCAGGTCATGCGCCGGACCAGCGGCTGGCGCGCCCACGCCGCCTTGTCGAGGCCGAAGTAGCTCGCGAAGAATTGACCGGGGGTGAGTGCCGAGAGCGCCGAATCCTGCGCGGCCAGCGTGCTGGGTGCGGCGCCACCGGCGGGGCCGCTCAATTGCGCGAGGCTCGCGCTGACGGCACCGCCGCTGTGGAGCGCGAGGCCGCCGGACGCCGTGTCGGCGTTGTGCGCGCCGAACGCGGCGCCGTCGGCGTCGATCGCGCCTTGCGCTGTCAGTGCAGCGGCCGGTGCCGTCCGCAGCGAAGGCAGCAGGCCGAGCAGCACCTGGATGCGCGCGCTGGCGTCGGTGGGGGTTGTCGAGCCGATGGCGCAGGGTCCGCCGAGGCTGCTGCAGCCGAAGGCAGACGTTCGTATCAGGCCCGGCCGTCCGGTCGCTTCGAAGAACACGCTGAATGCCGCGCCCGTTGTGCCAGAAGGTACGACGGGATGGCCGCTGGCAGGGCAACTGCAGCGCCAGCCGGCACCGTCGCGGACGCAGGTGGAACGCAGCGCCTGCACCGTGCCGCCGTCGAGCCAGGTCGTCGGCGTGAACATGGCAATCGCTGCATCGTGCTCGAGCTGGCGCGACCGGAACGACGTCGCGGCGGTGTCTGCGGTCGGCAGGCAATCGGCGCCGATGCGCTGGTTCCGACTGAGCTGCGCCACGGCCCATTCGATGCCCGCCTCGGCTGCTTCGAACGCCTGGGTCGAGCGGTACTGGTTCGCCGACGCGCGTTGCTCGAAGACCAGGTTGCGATTGACGAAGGCGACGCCGAGCACCATCACGAAGAACAGCAGCATCGTGACGGCGAGCGCTGCGACGCCGTGTTGATGCGCGGGGGCGGCGATCACGATGTGTATCGACGAACGCCGAGACCTGACTGCGCTCGATCTCACCGTCCGCCTCGACGTCAGGTCGAACACGCGCCCGACATCGAGTCGGCGCGCAGCCGCACGCTGCTGCGAACCGTGCGCAGGACGGCAGCATCGGCGAGCGCGCGGCCACTGATCTCGACGGCGAGGCTGCGCACGGTGAGGCGCGGAGGACAGGTCGCGCTGCCGGGGGGACATGCTGCGGCGCAGGCATCGCCGAGCTCGACCTGCTGCACGGTCGGCGTGACGCGAAACGCGGTGACGAGCAGCGTGCCCGTGTCGGTCAGCGCCTGCCAGTTGCCGGCGCCGAGCAGGATCTCGAGCGCGCCGTTGCGAAGGCGGAAGCCGAACTGTTCGTTGCTGTCGACGAGGTTGTTCTCGGTCGCGTCGCGCGAATAGCCGAAGCTCACGCTGTCCGAGGCCGCGGTGCTTGGGGCCAGTGCCGTGTATGGATTGCTCGCGGCCGGCGTGGCACCGGCGTGGGCGACGCCATCGGACGCCGAGGCCCAGTAGCCCGCACGCCGAAGGTCACGCGCGATGATGTCGGCGGCGGTCCGCAGGTCCTGCATCAGACGGCTTTCGAGCAGCAGGCGCCGGTTGTCGTTGAGATGGCCGGCCACGAACGTCACCGCGGCAGCCGCGATCAGCAAGCCGATCGCGATGCCGATCATCAGCTCGACCAGAAGCACGCCACGCGCGCCTAGATCGTGGAGTCGTTGACCGGCGTGAAAGCGGCTGCGCTTGCGACTGACAGCCTGCGAACTCATCCGCGCAGCAGCCGAGATTCCTCGAGCCCGGGGGCGCCGGACGATCGATTCGCGCTCGGTCGACATCACAGGCTCCAGCAGCGCCGATTGAGGTCGCTCGGATTCGCCACCGTCGCGTCCGGTCCCGACGCGTACGCGACCTGCGCACCGGCCATCGCAAGGCGAAGATGCCGGCATTCGGCATCCCGCTGCTGGACGCCGACGGCAGACGCCAGCAACTCATAGCCGCTCGCGGTGAGCGAGCTCGCCGCGAGCAGGTAATGCCCGGCGCTGGACGTGGGCGCCACGCCGATGTCGCCGAGGTTGCCGTAGGCCTGCTGGTTGGCGCGCCAGCGTTCCTGAGCGAGTTGCGCAATCAGCAGGGCGCCGATCGCGTCGGCGCGCCGGCTCCGGTCGACCACGCCGCGGAACGACGGGTACGCGATCGCGGCCAGGATGCTGGCAATGACCATCGCGATCAGCAGTTCGATCGCGGTGAAGCCGCGGCAGCGGCGCGGAGGAGGGTGGTCGGCCATCGTCGGTTTCCTTTCAACAGGCCGCATAGCCGGCCACGGCGGCGAGCGGGGAGCACGAACGCACGCGACCCATCACATTGATCACATGGCGGATCTCCTGCCCGGCCGGCCCGACGAGCCGAAGCGTGCCGGTCGGTGTGCTCGTCCCGTGCAGCGGGTCGAACAGCAGCGAGCTCACGTTGCCCTGCAGCGCGACCCGGTCGACCGCGCGCAGGTGGACCGTCTTGATCGCTTCGGCGCCGCCGCTGCAGAGGGCGGTGCCGCTGCCGGTGCAGGTGCACTGCGCGGCCGCGCCGGTGTGGATCACATAGCAGCTGCCTTCGGCGGACGGATGCACGCTGAAGCGCAGCGGCTGGTTGCGTGCGACCGCTTCGGTGCGGATGAACTGAACGTCGGTGGCCAGCATCGTCGCAGCGCCTTGCAGGCGGCGCGCCTCGATCACGCCTTGCAGGCTCGGGACGCTGCTGCCGACCACGATGCTGGTGATCGCGATCACCGCGCAAGCCTCGATCAACGACACCCCGCGTTGGGCTCGGCTCGTTGTCGTTGTCGCGATGCGTTGCGTGCTGCCCATGCAAGCACTGTAGGAACGCGATCGACTCGGCGCGATCCCACCGAGGAGGGAAAACTCGCCCTCGTGCGAGGGCGCGCCCTGTCAACCGGCAGTCAGATGTCGCGGATCAGTTGGCGGAACTCGTCGACGTCCTCGAAGCTCCGGTACACGGACGCGAACCGCACGTAGGCGACCTTGTCGATGCGCTTCAGCTCGCGCATCACCAGCTCGCCGAGGCGCGCCGAGGGGACTTCCTTGGCACCGCTGTTCAGGAGCTTCTCCTGGATGCGCTCCATCGCTGCATCGATCTGCTCGACGCTGACCGGGCGCTTGCGCAGGGCCAGCGTCATCGACGCCAGCACCTTCGCCGGGTCGAAGTCGGCGCGGGTGCCGTCCTTCTTGACGATCGACGGCAGCGCGATCTCGGCCCGCTCGTAGGTCGTGAAGCGCTTGTCGCAGCTCGGGCAGCGGCGCCGCCGGCGCACGACATCGCCCTCGTCGGAGTCGCGGGTCTCGACGACCTGGGTGTCTTCGTGGCTGCAGAACGGGCAGCGCATCGATCGATCGTCTCGGGCCGCTCAGCGGTAGACCGGAAAGTCGCGCGTCAGCCGGGCGACTTTGGAGCGCACTTCAGCAAGCCGGGCCGCGTCATGCGGCTGCTCGAGGACATCGGCGATCAAATTAGCGGTCTGCCGCGTCTCCTCGATGCCGAACCCGCGCGTCGTCAACGCCGGCGTGCCGAGGCGGATGCCGCTCGTGACCATGGGCTTCTGCGGGTCGTTCGGGATGCCGTTCTTGTTGCAGGTCATGTGGGCCGTCCCGAGCACGGTCTCGGCTTCCTTGCCGGTCAGCCCTTTCGGCCGCAGGTCGACCAGCATCACGTGGCTCTCGGTGCGGCCGCTGACGATGCGCAGGCCGCGCGCCGTCAGCGTGTCGGCGAGGACGATCGCATTGGCGGCGACCTGCTGCTGGTAGAGCTTGAATTCAGGCGCCATTGCCTCCTTGAAGGCAACTGCTTTCGCCGCGATCACATGCATCAGCGGGCCGCCCTGGATGCCCGGAAAGATCGCGCTGTTGATCGCCTTGGCGACCGCGTCCTTCATCAGGATGATGCCGCCGCGCGGGCCGCGCAGGCTCTTGTGAGTGGTCGAGGTGACGACATCCGCGAACGGCACCGGGTTCGGGTAGACGCCGGCGGCGATCAGGCCGGCGTAGTGCGCCATGTCGACCATGAAGTAGGCGCCGATCGCCTTCGCGACTTTCGCGAATCGTTCGAAGTCGATGCGAAGGCTGTAGGCCGAGGCGCCGGCGATGATCAGGCGCGGCTTGTGCTCGTGGGCGAGCCGCTCCATCGCGTCGTAGTCGATCTCTTCGGCTGCGGTCAGGCCGTAGCTGACGACCTTGAACCACTTGCCGCTCATGTTGAGCGGCATGCCGTGCGTCAGGTGGCCGCCCTCGGCGAGGCTCATGCCCATGATCGTGTCGCCCGGCTTCAGCAGCCCGAACAGCACCGCCTGGTTGGCCTGTGACCCGGAATTGGGCTGCACGTTGGCGTGCTCGGCGCCGAACAGCTGCTTCAAGCGGTCGATGGCGAGTTGCTCGACGACGTCGACGTACTCGCAGCCGCCGTAGTAGCGCTTGCCGGGATAGCCCTCGGCGTACTTGTTGGTCAGCTGGCTGCCTTGCGCCGCCATGACGGCAGGCGAGGCGTAGTTTTCCGACGCAATCAGCTCGATGTGATCTTCCTGGCGCCGGTTCTCGTGCTGAATCGCCGTCCAGATCTCGGGATCGACAGCAGCAACGGTGGAAAGCGAACGGTCGAACATGTGGCAGTCCTTTGCAAGGATCCCGGTGCGTGCACGGGGTGTGCCGGATCGGGCTGCCCAGGCGAACGGCTGACCGACGCCGAGAGACGACGCCGGCCGCGCTTCCCGGTGGTGTTCCACCTCGGGCTTCGGTCGAAGCCCCATCGCCAGTCGCGCGGCCCGCTCAGTGTAGCGGAGCGGTCGCGCCGCTGCGTCAGCGGAAGTAGGCGAGCTGCTCCGGATCCGTCTGCGCTGCCGGCTTGGCAGCCGCAGCAGGCACCGCGGGCGTGGTCGCCACGGCAGGCGCTGCCGGCTTCGGCGCGATCACGGGGGCCGGCACCGTGGTCGGTACGGCTCGCCCGTTGGCGACCTGGCGCAGGTTGTTCTGCTCGCTCAGCACCTTGACCGCGTAGCCGCCGTCGTCGACGAGGTTGGCCGCGCCGACATAGAAGCGCAGACCGGCTTCGAGGCCGCCGGCGCGCGCAATGCACTCCTTCAGCACCTGCACGCCGACGCGCAGATTCGTGACGGGATCGAAGGCCGCATGGACGCCGCCGAATGCCGTGTACTTCGTGTCATGGACCTTTGTCATGACCTGCATCAGGCCCTGAGCGCCGACCGAGCTTTGCGCAAACGGGTTGAAGCTCGACTCGACGGCCATGATCGCCAGGATCAGCATCGGGTCGAGGTCGGCCTTGGCACCCACGTGCCAGGCTTCCTGCACGAGCCGGCTGATCGGCTCGGGCGCGACCCGATAGCGCTTCGACAGCCATTGCGCCACAGCGGCCTGCTGGCGATTCAGCTCCTTCGGATCGGCGGCGGTGGCGCGGACCACGGCGTCAGGCTCGATCAGTTCCTGTTCGAGTGTCGGTTCCGGCGCGCGGGCGATATGGCGGGCCTGCAGCCAGTTCAGGGTGTGGGCCTCGAGCTCGTGGCGGAGGTCGCGCTGGCTCGAGACGAAGAGCAGGGCAGCGACCAGCAGCAAGCCGAGCAGCGCGAGCGAGTTGTGGCTGACCTCGAGCAAGCCCTGCCCGGTATCGCGGAGAAACACGCCAATCGACTCGGTCGTCGCTCGGTGCACCCGGTGCGCGCCAGCGGCCAGTCGGGTCAGCGTCCGCATCTCAGTTCCGGGCCGCCGTCGCGGCACGACGGCGGAGAGCTTGTCTTCCGGCCGGCGATAATTTTCCCGACCTCTGCGGATGCGATAGGGCCATCGGTTGGGCGGAGCCGGAGCGGAGAAGCGTCATTCGATGCGTTCGATCTTGCGAAGGCTGCCGAGGAGGTGCGGATTCTAGAAACGGCTTTAATATCGGGTCAACCCTATGAACCGCGCTTCTAACTACTTTTGATTATGAAATATCGAGATTTGCGCGAGTTCGTGGTCGGACTTGAGCAAGCTGGAGACCTGCTTCGGGTCCGAGAGCCAGTCTCCACGCGGCTTGAAATGACAGCGCTCAGTGACTTTGCGCTGCGATCCGGCGGTCCGGCACTTTTCTTCGAAGTACTGCCTGGTTACAAATTTTCAGCATTGACCAACCTGTTCGGGACCCCGGAACGGGTGGCCGCCGGCATGGGCGCGCCGGGCGTAGAGGGGCTGCGAGATGTCGGCCGGCTACTCGCCAGCCTGAAAGAGCCGGAGCCGCCGAAAGGGGCCCGTGACGCCGGGCGGCTGCTGCAGATGGGCAAGGCGCTCTGGGACATGCGGCCGGCTTCGGTCCGCAACGCACCGTGTCAAGAGGTCGTTCACGAGGGTGACGCCGTCGATCTCGGCACGTTGCCGGTCCAGGTGTGCTGGCCGGACGACGCGGGGCCGCTGATCACCTGGGGACTCACGGTGACGCGCGGCCCAGGCAAGCCGCGTCAGAACCTTGGCATCTACCGCCAGCAGGTGATCGGCCGTAACAAGGTCATCATGCGTTGGCTCGCCACCCGCGGCGGCGCCCTCGACTTTCGCGACCACGCCCGCGCCCATCCCGGCACGCCCTTTCCGGTGGCCGTCGCGCTGGGGGCCGATCCGGCGACGATTCTGGGCGCCGTCACGCCGGTGCCCGACACGCTCTCCGAGTACCAGTTCGCTGGACTGCTGCGTGGCGCCCGCACTGAGATCGTGAAATGCCTGTCGCACGACTTGCAAGTCCCGGCCTCCGCGGAAATCGTGCTGGAAGGCTTCATCGAGCCCGACGCCGCCGACCCCACCGGCTACGAGACCGCACCCGAGGGCCCCTTCGGCGATCACACGGGCTACTACAACGAGGTCGAGCGTTTCCCGGTGCTGACCCTACGGCGTATCACGATGCGCACCGATCCGATCTATCACTCGACCTATACGGGCAAGCCGCCCGACGAGCCCGCGGTGCTCGGTGTCGCGCTCAACGAAGTGTTCGTGCCGCTCCTGCAAAAGCAATTTCCGGAGATTGCCGACTTCTACCTGCCGCCGGAAGGCTGCTCCTACCGGCTCGCGATCGTGGCCCTGAAAAAGCAGTACCCCGGGCATGCCAAGCGGGTGATGTTCGGGGTGTGGAGCTTCCTTCGGCAGTTCATGTTCACCAAGATCATCCTGGTGACCGACGACGACGTGAACATCCGCGACTGGAAGGAGGTGGTTTGGGCCTGGACCACGCGCGTCGATCCGGCGCGGGACACGACCATCGTCGAATCGACGCCCATCGATTATTTGGACTTCGCCTCG
>JBDSAB010000499.1:0-5273 GCA_039922395.1 Caldimonas sp. | reverse complement strand
CACCATCACCACGACGCTCCGACCGCGGGCGCATTCTGCTGCTCGTCGGCGACCGCTTCCCCGGCAGCGGAAAAGGCGCCCGTCGCAGTCGCCCCGGCACGTGGGTGCGGGTGTGGCCAGCCCAAGGGATCCGGCACTCCCGCCGAGGTCGTGGCAAGTAGCTGCTGCTCAACGAAGGTCGCGGGGACGACGCCGACCGACACTTCACCCGAACTGAAGGACCCGGTCTGCGGCATGACGGTGACCGCTCAGTCATCGCACGTGCTTGAGCAAGATAGCCGGCCGGTCTACTTCTGCAGCGCCGGCTGCAAAGCGGTATTCGCGGCCGACCCTGGCAAGTACGCGACTCCCGTGTCGGCGAAGCCCGCCGTCCAGCAGAAGGATCCCGTCTGCGGCATGACGGTGACGGCGCAGTCGCCTCATGTTCAGCTGCACGAAGGAAAGCCGGTCTACTTCTGCAGCGCCGGCTGCAAGACGAAGTTCGTTGCCGACCCGGCGAAGTACAGCACGCAGTCTGAAGTCGGCGCGGCAGCGCCGGGCACAGAGGATCCTGTCGCGCCCGGCACGATCTACACCTGCCCCATGCACCCGGAGATCCGTCAAGATCATCCGGGCAGCTGCCCGAAGTGCGGCATGGCGCTCGAGCCCGAGATGCCGAGCCTCGAGGAGGGCGAAAGCCCCGAGTTGGTCGACTTCCGGCGCCGCTTCTGGTGGACGCTGCCATTGACGATCGTCGTGGCCACGCTCGCCATGGTCGGGCATCGCCTGCAGCTCACGGACATGCAGACACAGAGCTGGGTCGAGCTGGTGCTCTCCGCGCCTATCGTCCTCTGGGCGGGTTGGCCGTTCTTCGTTCGGGGTGTGCAGTCGGTTGTCAACCGCAGCCCGAACATGTGGACGCTGATCGGCCTCGGCACCGCCGCGGCCTTCATCTACAGCGTCGTCGCCACCCTCGCGCCGGGTGTGTTCCCGGCGTCCTTCGTGTCCATGGGGCGCGTAGCGGTCTACTTCGAAGCGGCTGCGGTGATCATCTCGCTCACTCTCCTCGGCCAGTTGCTCGAGCTGAAGGCGCGTTCGCAGACGTCGGCGGCCATCAAGTCGCTGCTCGGTCTGGCACCGAAGACGGCGCGGCGAATCAATGCCGACGGCACCGAGGAAGACGTGCCTTTGACCCACGTTCACGTCGGCGATTCGCTGCGCGTGCGGCCGGGCGAGAAAGTCCCCGTCGATGGCACCGTCCTGGAAGGCCGCAGCTCGGTCGATGAGTCGATGTTGACCGGCGAGCCGATGCCGGTGGCCAAAGGCGCCGGCGACAGGCTGATCGGCGCCACGATGAACACGAGCGGCGCCCTCATCATGAAGGCCGAGACGATCGGCTCCAAGACCGTCCTTTCGCAGATCGTGCAGATGGTCGCCCAGGCGCAGCGCAGCCGGGCGCCGATGCAACGCATGGCGGATCGGGTCGCCGGCTATTTCGTCGTCACCGTGATCGGCATTGCCCTTCTGACCTTCTTCGGCTGGGGGCTGTTCGGACCGCAGCCGAGTTGGGTCTACGGCTTGATCAATGCCGTGGCCGTGCTCATCATCGCCTGCCCCTGTGCGCTGGGCCTGGCGACGCCGATGTCGATCATGGTCGCCACGGGCAAGGCGGCAACACAGGGGGTGCTGTTCCGGGATGCTGCGGCGATCGAGAATTTTCGCAAGGTCGACACCCTGATCGTCGACAAGACCGGCACGCTGACTGAAGGCAAGCCGACGTTTGACCGCGTCGTGCCAGCGGGAGCCTACGCCGAGGAGGAGGTGCTGCGCCTGGCGGCGAGCATCGACCAGGGCAGCGAGCACCCTTTGGCGGCGGCCATCGTCCGGGCCGCCAACGAACGTGGCCTGAAGCTCGACAAGCCGGAGAGCTTCGAGTCAAGCACCGGGATCGGCGTTCGCGGAACGCTGGACAACAAGGCCGTGGCGCTCGGCAACACTGCGTTGATGAAGGAAGTCGGCGTTGACTTTGGCGCGATGACGCCGCAAGCGGAAGCGTTGCGAGCAGAAGGTGCCAGCGTCATGTACTTGGCGGTTGCCGGGCAGTTGGCCGGGCTGGTCGCCGTATCCGACCCGATCAAGGCCACGACCGCGGAAGCGCTTGCCGAACTCAAGGCGCTCGGCATCCGCACGATCATGGCCACCGGCGACGGCGTCACGACCGCGAAGTCCGTGGCTGCGAAGCTCGGCATCGACGAGGTGCACGGCGAAGTCAAGCCGGCCGACAAGCTCGAGCTTGTCGCAAAGTTGCAAAGCGAAGGTCGCATCGTTGCCATGGCGGGGGACGGTATCAACGACGCGCCCGCTCTGGCCAAGGCCGACGTCGGCGTGGCGATGGGCACGGGGACTGACGTCGCGATGAACAGCGCCCAGGTCACTCTGGTCAAGGGCGATCTGCGCGGAATCGCCCAGGCGAGGCGGATCTCGGAGGACACGATTGCCAACATGAAGCAGAACCTCGGCTTTGCCTTCGTCTACAACGCGCTAGGGATTCCGCTGGCAGCCGGTGTCCTCTACCCACTCACGGGCTGGCTGCTGTCGCCCATGATCGCGGCCCTTGCCATGAGCCTGAGCTCGGCATCTGTCATCAGCAACGCATTGCGGCTCAGGAAGGCAAGGTCCGCCGACCGCGCCAAGGCACCTACTTCCACGAAAGCCGGAGGTGGTGTTGAGGCCTGAGCAACGCAGGTTGCCCTTGTCTGCATGGCTGCTCGCAGCCTGCGGGCTATGGCTAATCGGACTCGGGCTCTACTTCGCCTTACTGCGCCCCACTTTGCTGCCGGAAGACCTCCGCTTCATGGGCACGACCTTGCCGGAGATTCAGGCAGCAGCTCCCGGCATGGCGAGCTGGTTAAGTATCGTCTTCACCGTCATGGGTGGATTCATGGCCGGCGCCGGTGCGCTGACAACCTTCATCGGTCTACGACTCGTGCAGTTGCGGATTAAAGGCACAGCTTGGGCCATCGCACTCTCGGGGCTGCTCACAGTTGTGTTGATGAGCGGCGCCAACTTCATGCTCAGCTCGGATTTCAGATGGCTACTGCTGTTGCCTGCTCTGCTATGGGTCTCTGCGTTCCTCCTCTACGCCGTGAAACGCTAGCGCCTTTCAAGCGGGGGGCGAACTTGTAGACAACGCTGCCTCGATCGCCAGAACGGCGAGTAGGACTCTTGATCGATCGGGGCGGCACTGGCAGTGCAGACAACGATGGTGTATTCAAAACTGCGACTCAAGACCGCCGGCGTGCCAACTTTCGCTGAGAGCGTTTGAGCGCCTTGCCACCCACAGTCCAGATGAAGTGTTCGTACACGCCCGACCAGTAGATACCGAACGTGAATCCGAACAACAGCTCTTCCGTGGGTATGCCGTACAACAGTCCGCCACGCAATGCGGGAAGGTTCCAGACAGCGACGATGTAGCCGGGTGCGAACCACTTCAATCCCAACATGAACAGCGCGCACAGAGCGAGGAAAAGGAGCCCACCCACAAAGGATTTGCGCCGGAGCTCCGGGCGACAGAGATTCGATGCGATCGCACCCAGGACGAGACAAGTAAGCACCGCGTAGATCGGATTCCATGGCAACACGTAGAGCGGCAGGAACAACACGAACGGCAACAGCAGCGCCCAGCGATGCGGGCGGTGGCGAGGCGCATGGCGCAGCGAAGCGCTGGCTGGCACGAGGTCTCGACCGGAAAGGGCGTCGTACAGCACCGTGCCGATGCCGCCGAGAGCGAACGAAAAGATCAGGCTCTCGATGTCGAAGCCGGTGCGTTGTGCCAACTCGAAAAGGCTTGGCGGGTTCCAATATTCAGGCACGAAGATCGGCTCCGTGAGCCCGAAGAGCGTGGTTGCGAGACTGGCGCGCCACATCACCGCACGAAGTGTCGGCTTAGTTAGCCAGGTAGAGCGCAGCCCAGGGAATAAGAAAGGCGCTCGACCAGATGAGCCAAACGTAGTGCTGTTTCATTCCGCACTCCTCGGCGGACCGCGCCGACATTGATGCCGGGTCAATGGGGGGAGTCCAGCCTGCGCCGGTTTGCGTCGGATTCGGAAAGCCCAGGTTCAAGCTGCACCGGAAACAGTATCGCTGGACCCTGGGATACGCGGCTTGAAAGTGCCGCACCGTCGCAACACGATTTCGGGGACGAACGGCAGCAACGCGGCCACGACCCAGGATGGGACGGTACCAGTCGTCAGATCCGTACGGCGCGCCCTCGGCGTCTGAGAAGGACATACTGAACAGGTAGCGCTATGAACCGCCTCCTATGAAACTGCGCTTTTGCTCGGTACGATGCTGACGCTTGTCGGGTCGCCCCTGTGTTGTAGGGGCTGTACTCGCGGCGTTGCGGGCGTCATTGCCCCGGCCGGACTGGCCCCAATCGGGTCGATGACCCGTGTCAGCTTCCTGATCGCCGGACTTCAAGTGGCTGCCTCTGTCATTCGTCTTGCCCTGAGCAATCCCCTTGGGAGTCTTTCGGAAAGGGCGGGGCGGCTCCTGACGCGCAGGGCCAACGCCGACGCTTTCAAGGCGAGCATGGATGGAGGCTGCCGCAGGTCGTGGCGCGGGGAGCTGCGATGAGCAAGCGTGGGCGACCAGCCATATCGGTGCCTTTGCACGTCGGCTGGCTCGATCTGCATCCGGACGCGAGCATGAACTTCCAGTTGAACCGCTGGCTCGCCTATGGCGGCGAAAGCTGGCTCGCCGACGTTCGCCCGGTACTGGCGCACCTGCTGGGCTTCGGCCCGTGGCGAGACATCTTCCTCCTGCTCGGGGAACGAGCCGAATCCGACGGCCGAAGGCTTGACGCGGCGCTGCACCTGCGGGCGGCCGAGTTCTTCATGTTCACGAGCGACCCGCGCAAGCAACAGACGCGGCGCCGGCTGACGTCCATGCTTCGCGAAGCGTATGGGGTGGCGTTGGCTGATCGCCGCGACGTGCCTTTCGCTGGCGGGACGCTCCCCACGTTCAGATTCACCGCTGACGAGCCGCGCGGGACGATCGTCGCCTTCGGCGGCTTCGACAGCTACATCGAGGAGTTCTTTCCGATCCTATGCGGTCTGCGTGATCGCGGCTGGACGGTGGTCGCGTTTGAGGGGCCAGGGCAAGGCGCGGTGCTCGAAGATCAGCGCATGAAGATGACCGCCGAGTGGCACGGTCCCGTCAGCGCGGTGCTTGACGCATTTGCGCTCGATGATGTGGTGCTCTTGGGCATCTCGCTGGGTGGTTGCCTCGCGATT
>JBDSAB010000498.1:0-3892 GCA_039922395.1 Caldimonas sp. | reverse complement strand
CGAGCAGGTCGTCCTGCAGATAGGGATTGCGCTGCACGACCCAGATGTCGCCCAGCACCTCGTACAGCATGCGCGCCGAACGCCCGGTCTGGCGCTCGTCGCGCAGGCGGTTCAGCGTGTCCCAGGCGCGCGCGCCGAGCAGCCGGATCACGATCTCGCGATCGGAGAACGAGGTGTAGTTGTACGGGATCTCGCGCAGGCGGGGTGCCGCAGGCAGCGGCTCGTCGCGCGGCGCGATCAGACTCAGGGGAAGGGGGGCGTTCATCGGCACCGGGGCCGGGGCCGGCACCCGTCGAAGCACTTGACCGAGGATCGTACCGCAGCGCAGCAAACACCGCGCTGCAGAGGGGCGACGCCCGTTGCAGCGGGGTTATCCCCCTTGCCTGGGGCAGTGCTTCCACCGATAAACGCGGCTGTCCCGTGCGGGCCGATACTCGCCCGCCGAAGCCTTTTGCGGAGTCCTCATGAAATCCAGATCCCTCGCCCTGCCGACGTTTGCCCTGACCCTCGCGCTGTGCACTTCGGCGCATGCCCAAGTCGAGATCCAATGGTGGCATTCGATGACCGGCGGCCTCAACGACTGGGTCATCGATCTTGCCAACGGCTTCAACACGAGCCAAAAGGAATACAAGATCGTGCCCACCTACAAGGGCACCTACGACGAGACGATGCCGGCCGCCGTGGCTGCATTCCGGGCTGGCAACGCGCCTCACATCCTGCAGGTGTTCGAGGTCGGCACGGCGACGATGATGGCCGCCAAGGGTGCGGTCGTGCCGGTCGGCAAGGTCCTGGCCGACGCCGGCTACAAGTTCGACCCGAAGGCCTATATCCCGGCTGTCGTGGGCTACTACACGGCGCCGAGTGGCCAGATGTTGAGCTTTCCGCTGAACAGCTCGACGACGGTGCTGAACTACAACAAGGACGCTTTCCGCAAAGCGGGTCTGGACCCCAACAAGCCGCCGGCGACCTGGCCCGAAATGGTGCTGGCGGCCGCCAAGCTGAAAGCCTCCGGCGTCAGTTGCCCCTTCACGACCAGCTGGCAAGGCTGGACCCAGCTCGAGAGCTTCTCGACCTGGCACAACACGTTGTTCGCAACCCAGAACAACGGTTTCGGGGGCACCGGTTCGCGACTCGCTTTCAACAGCCCGCTGCACATCCGCCATATCGAGAATCTGGCGAACATGGCCAAGCAAGGGCTGTTCGTGTATCGCGGCCGCGGCAACGCTGCCGACGCACCGTTCTACTCGGGTGAATGCGCGATGGCGACGGCTTCATCGTCAACCTACGCGAGCATCAAGAAGAACGCCAAGTTCGAATTCGGCATCGCGCCGCTGCCCTACTACCCCGACGTGCCCGGCACGCCGCAAAACACCGTGATCGGCGGCGCCTCGCTTTGGGTGATGGGCGGCAAGAAGGCGGAAGACTACAAGGGCGTGGCCAACTTCTTCAATTACCTGACGAACCCCGAGACCCAGGCCAAGAGTCACCAGCGAACCGGTTACCTGCCGATCACGATGGCATCGTTCGCGCTGACCGAGAAGTCCGGCTTCTACAAGGAGAACCCGGGGACCGACGTCGCCGTCAATCAGATGATCCGCAAGACGACCGACAAGTCGCGCGGCATCCGACTGGGCAATTTCGTGCAGATCCGCGCCATCGAGGACGAGGAGCTCGAGCAGGTCTGGTCCGGCAAGAAGACCGCCAAGGAGGCGCTCGACAGTGCCGTCACCCGCGGCAACGAACTGCTCGAGCGCTTCGAGAAGGCGAACAAGAGCTGACCGGCCGCGCCTCGTTCAACGGCGTCACCTCGGAGGCGCCGCCCACTGCCCTGCACCGCATCGGCGCAGGCCTGATCGATCGACCAGAGAGCCCTGCGCTTCGTGGCCTCCGAGAAACGCGTCGTCTTCCGCTCGAATTGGCTGCCGTGGGCACTGCTCACGCCGCAGGTCGCCGTCATCGCAGTGTTCTTCTTCTGGCCGGCGGCACAGGCACTGCTGCAGTCGTTCCAGCAATCCGACGCGTTCGGCACATCGACCGAATGGATCGGCCTGGAGAACTTCGAAAACCTGGTCAAGGACGCCACCTACCTGGCGTCATTCAAGACCACCGCCGTGTTCTCCGTCCTCGTCGCTGGCCTGGGGCTCGGTATCTCGCTGCTGCTGGCGGTGTTTGCGGACCGCGTCGCTCGCGGCTCCCGCATCTATCGCACGCTGCTGATCTGGCCGTACGCGGTGGCTCCCGCGGTGGCCGGCGTTCTGTGGCTGTTCCTGTTCGCGCCGTCGATCGGCATCGTCTCGTACGCGTTGCGCGCGCTTGGTATCGACTGGAACCATCTGCTCAACGGCACCCATGCGATGACGCTGATCGTGATTGCGGCGGTCTGGAAGCAGATCTCCTACAACTTCCTTTTCTTCCTCGCCGGATTGCAGAGCATTCCAAAATCTCTGATCGAGGCTGCCGCGATCGACGGCGCGCGGCCGTGGCGGCGCTTCTGGACGATCCAGTTCCCGATGCTGTCGCCGACCACCTTCTTCCTGTTTGTCATCAACGTGGTCTATGCGTTCTTCGACACGTTCGCGATCGTCGATGCAGCGACGCAGGGCGGGCCCGGCAAAGACACCGCGATCCTCGTCTACAAGGTCTATCACGACGGCTTCAAGGCCCTCGACCTGGGCGGCTCGGCAGCCCAGTCGGTGGTCCTGATGGTCATCGTCATCGCGTTGACCATCATCCAGTTCCGCTTTGTCGAGAAGAAAGTGCAGTACTAGGCATGAGCGAAGCACCTTTCGACCTCGTTCGCTTTCGTCGCGACGCCGTCGCGCAGGCGCGGGTGCTCGGAGTCCGTCGTGGTTGAACGCCGGCCGAGTCTCGGCATCCTCGCGCACTTCGTGCTGCTGGTCGGCGTGCTGGTCGTCGCCTTTCCGCTCTATGTGACCTTCGTCGCATCGACGCAGACCGCCGAGGAGATCGTGCACGCGCCGATGTCCCTCATTCCCGGTACGCACCTGATCGACAACTACACCGCGGCGCTGCGAGGCTCGGGGATGGGCGCGGCGTCCAACGCACCGGTCGGACGAATGATGCTGATCAGCCTGATCACCGCGCTGGTGATCTCGATCGGCAAGATCGCCATCTCGCTGCTGTCGGCGTTCGCGATCGTCTACTTCCGATTTCCGTTCAGGATGTTCTTTTTCTGGGCGATCTTCGTCACGCTGATGCTGCCGGTCGAAGTGCGCATCGGACCGACCTACGCGGTGGTTGCCGGGCTCGGCATGTTGAACACCTATGCGGGTCTCACTGTGCCTCTGATCGCGTCGGCCACCGCAACCTTCCTGTTCCGCCAGTTCTTCCTGACCGTGCCCGACGAGTTGGTCGAGGCCGCACGCATCGACGGCGCCGGGCCGCTGCGCTTCTTCAAGGACATCCTGCTGCCCCTGTCGACGACCAGCATCGCTGCGCTGTTCGTGATCCAGTTCATCTACGGCTGGAACCAGTACCTGTGGCCGCTGCTCGTGACGACCGACGAGAGCATGTATCCGGTGGTGATCGGCATCAAGCGCATGATCAGCGGCGGCGACGCGGCCACCGACTGGAACATCGTGATGGCCACCGCCGTGCTTGCCATGATCCCGCCCGCACTGGTCGTCATCCTGATGCAGCGCTGGTTCGTCAAGGGTCTGGTGGACACCGAAAAATAAGCGACAGGAGTTCCCTTCCAAGATGGCCAGCATTTCTCTTCGCAACGTCGTCAAGCGCTACGGCACCGGCCCCAAGGCCAACCAGGTGATCCACGGCGTCAATGCCGAGGTGGCGGACGGCGAGTTCGTCGTCATCGTCGGGCCGTCGGGCTGCGGCAAGTCGACGCTGTTGCGGATGGTCGCCGGGCTCGAGG
>JBDSAB010000497.1:0-9705 GCA_039922395.1 Caldimonas sp. | reverse complement strand
CCGCAGACAGCGTCAGGTTGGAGGCGAGGGGTGCGAGCCCGGCGCCTGTGTAGGGGAGTCGCCAAGTTGGTCAAGGCATCGGATTTTGATTCCGACATGCGAGGGTTCGAGTCCTTCCTCCCCTGCCAAATTCCTTCGATCCCGGTGCCACGGCGCCTGTGCGTCGGCTGCTGAAGCCAACGCCACGCCAGCGGAGTCCACGTGCTGTTCAACACCGTTCTGTTCACCGGGAATGCGAACCCCACGCTGGCGCAGCAGATCGCGTCCAACCTCGGCATCGAGCTCGGCAAGGCCAAGGTCGGCCGCTTCTCGGACGGCGAGGTCGACGTCGAGATCCAGCAGAACGTCCGGGCGCGCGACATCTTCGTGGTCCAGCCGACCTGCGCGCCGACCAACGAGAACCTGATGGAGCTCTGCATCATGGTCGACGCGATCAAGCGCGCGTCGGCCCGTCGGGTGACCGCGGTGATCCCGTACTTCGGCTATGCGCGGCAGGATCGCCGGCCGCGTTCGACCCGGGTTCCGATCAGCGCGCGCGTCGTCGCCAACCTGCTCGAAGCGGTCGGCGTCGAGCGGCTGCTGACGATGGACCTGCACGCCGACCAGATCCAGGGCTTCTTCAACATCCCGGTCGACAACATCTACGCGTCGCCGGTGCTGCTGTCCGATCTGCAGTCGAAGCGCTACGACGACCTCGTGGTGGTCTCGCCCGATGTCGGCGGGGTGGTCCGCGCCCGCGCGCTCGCCAAGCAGGCAGGCTGCGAGCTGGCGATCATCGACAAGCGCCGGCCGAAGGCCAACGTCTCCGAGGTGATGCACGTCATCGGCGAGGTCGAGGGCCGCAACTGCGTGATCATGGACGACATGATCGACACCGCCGGCACGCTCGTGAAGGCGGCCGAGGTGCTGAAGGAGCGCGGCGCCAAGAAGGTGTTCGCCTATTGCACGCACGCTGTCTTCTCGGGGCCGGCGATCGAGCGGATCCGCGCCTCGCAGCTCGATGAGGTGGTCATCACCGACACGATCCCCCTCAACGTCGACGGCAAGACCTGCACGAAGATCCGTCAGCTGTCGGTCGCGTTCCTGTTCGCCGAGACGATCCGCCGCATCTCGGACGGCGAGTCGGTCACGTCCCTTTTCGCGGAGCAGAACGCCAACTTCTGATCGCCCGCGCGGCACGTGTCGCGCAGGGCGGTCGCCCCCATGCAGGCCTCACGGTGAGGTCGGCTGTCCGGGTCGCAAGACCCTCTACCCGAAGAGCCTGGTCGCGGGCCTTCCACAAGTCTGGAGTCAGTCATGAAATTCGTCGCTTACGAGCGCACGCTGCAGGGGACCGGAGCGAGCCGCCGCCTGCGCAATGCGCAAAAGGTGCCCGGCATCGTCTACGGCGCAGGTGCGCCCGCGATGATCGAGCTCGATCACAACGCCCTCTTCTTCGCGCTGAAGAAAGAGGCCTTCCACTCGTCGCTGCTCGAGATGGAGCTGGCCGGCAAGACCGAACAGGTTCTGCTGCGCGACTACCAGATGCACGCGTTCAAGCCGATCGTGCTGCACATCGACTTCCAGCGCGTCGATGCGACGACCAAGATCACGAAGAAGGTGCCGCTCCACTTCATCAATGAAGAGAACTCGCCGGCCGTCAAGACCGACGCCTGCGTCGTCAACCACGTCATCAACGAGCTGAACATCCAGTGCCTGGCCGCGCAGCTGCCGGAGTTTCTGACCGTCGACCTGGGCAACCTGACAAAGGGCCAATCGCTGCACGTCAGCGACATCGCGCTTGGCGCGGGCATCAAGGTCGTGACGCACGGCAAGCCGAATCCGGTGATCGTCTCGGCCAACGTCCAGGCGGCCGAGGAAGAGGTCGCGCCGGTCGCGCCGGTCGTCACGGCCGCGGCGCCCGCACCGACCAAGGCGAAGAAGACCGAAAAGCAGAACAAAAAGTAAGACGGCTCACGCCTTCGAGCCCCACTTCGGTGGGGCTTTTTCATGGGCGCGGCCCTCGATAATCGATCCATGATCCGACTCCTCGTCGGTCTCGGCAACCCGGGGCCTCAGTACGAAGCGACCCGCCACAACGCCGGCTTCTGGTTCGTCGACGAAGCGGCGCGCAAGCTCGGCGCGACCTTGCAGCCCGAACGGTCCTATGCCGGCCTCGCCGCGCGCGTCAATCGGCCCACCGGCCCGTTGTGGCTGCTCGAGCCGATGACGTTCATGAACCTGTCGGGCAAGTCGGTATCCGCGCTGGCCCGCTTCTTCAAGATCGCGCCGGAAGAGATCCTCGTGGTCCACGACGAACTCGATCTGATGCCGGGACAGGCCAAACTGAAGCTGGGCGGCAGCGCAGCCGGTCACAACGGCCTGAAGGACATCGAGGCCCAGCTCGGCCAGGCCGGCTTCTGGCGCCTCCGCCTCGGCATCGGCCACCCGGGCGTCAAGGCCGAGGTCGTCGACTACGTGCTCCGCAAGCCGCCCGCCGACCAGCGCGAGGCAATCGCCAAGAGCATCGAGCAATCGATTTCGGCACTCGACCTGGTGCTGGCCGGCGACATGGAGCGCGCCATGATGAAGGTGCACGTCAAGCCGCCACGGCCCAAGCCGGCCGTCGCCCCGAAAGGCCTCGTGGCGTCACCCGCTTCACCGGAGGAGTCGTCGTGAAAGAAATCGCCGCTGCAGTGGTTGGGGTTTTGCTCGCTGCCGGTCTGGCCGGCATCCCGGTGATGGCTCAGACCGTCTACCGTTGCGGAAACACCTATGGCCCGGCCCCATGCCCCGAAGGCAAGGCGATCGAAGCCGACGACGCGCGCACCAGCGCGCAGCGGGCCGAGGCTCTCAGGCTGGCCGCTGACGAGCGGCGGCGCGGCGACGACATGGAGCGCTCGCGGTTGCGCCGCGAAGCGGCAATCCGGCCCGCGCTGGCCTCGGCTCTGAGCCTGGCCCCGGCGCCCGCCGCCACCGCCGCGCCGACGAAGAAGGCAGCGCCGAAACACCGCCAGGCCAAGGCGCCGAAAGAGCGCCAGCTCGCGGTCGTCGCGAGCGCCGCGACCCGGCCGAAGAAGAACTAGAGCGCCGGCCGCCGGAGCGCGGCGTCGGCGCCCTGCGTCAGCTCGAAGACGCGGGCAGCGGCCCGGCCGCGACTGCCTCAGGCCCGGCCACGATCGCCTCGCCGAGCGGGTTGCCCGCAGCGATCTGCAGCACCCGGTACTTGGCCCAGAGCTGCACATTCGTTTCCGCATGGCCTGGATCGACCGGGATGCAGGCGACCGGACAGACCTGCACGCATTGTGGTGTGTCGAAGTGCCCCACGCACTCGGTGCACCGGGCCGGGTCGATCTGATAGATCTCCGGGCCCATCGAGATCGCCTGGTTCGGGCACTCGGGCTCGCAGACGTCGCAATTGATGCACTCGTCGGTGATCAGCAGGGCCATGGGGGCGGGAACAGTCCTTCAGTACTCGGTCGGCTTCACGCGCTGTTGCAGCCGATCCAGCACCAACGGTGACACGAATTTGGAGACATCACCCCCCAAGGTGGCAATCTCGCGGACGAAGGTGCCGGAGACGAACTGGTACTGGTCGCTCGGCGTCAGGAAGATCGTCTCGACCTCGGGCATCAGCTGGCGGTTCATGCCGGCCATCTGGAACTCGTATTCGAAGTCGCTGACCGCGCGCAGGCCGCGCACGACAACCTTGCCGCCCGCCTCGACGACGAAGTCACGCAGCAGGCCGCGGAACGCCATCACCTCGACGTTCGGATACTTCGACGCCAGCTCGGTCGCGATGTCGAGGCGTTCGGCGATGGTGAACATCGTGCGCTTGTGATGTCCGGCGGCGACCGCGACGATCAGGCGCTCGAACAGGCGCGCCGCGCGCCGCATCAGGTCTTCGTGGCCGAATGTCATCGGATCGAAGGTGCCCGGATAGACGGCGGTGAGTCGAGTCACGGAGGTCAAAGTGCTCTCCACACGGGCTGTGAGATGGCGCGCAGTGTAGCCCGGCGCTCGGCGTCTGCCCGGTCGCCTAGGACGAGGAAGAAGCAGGCTCCGTGGCGCCGTCGGGCGCGTCTGCCGGAGTCCGCCGCAACAAGTGGAAGTGGACCGCGCCGGCCCGTCCCTGGCGGACGACGCGCAGGTCGGCCGGAAGCGCCGCATCGGCGCCCAGCGGTCGCGGTTGCTCGAGGTAGATCCAGCCGTCCGGCGCGATCACCCGAGCCGCGGCAACCAGCGCCGGCGCGGCGAGCGCTGAATCGAACGGCGGGTCCAAGAAGATGAGGTCAAAGCTCGCCGGCGCAGCACGCGCCATCCAGGCAACCGCGTCGGCGCACTCGGCGCGCAGGCCGGTCGCCTTCAGGCGTTGCGCGCTCTCGCCGAGGCTGCGCGCCAAGTGGCGATCGCGCTCGAGCAGCACGACCTGCGCCGCGCCGCGCGACGCTGCCTCGAATCCGAGCGCGCCCGACCCGGCAAAGGCGTCCAGGCAGCGCCAGCCATCGAGGTTTTGACCGAGCCAGTTGAACAGCGTCTCGCGCACCCGGTCCGGCGTCGGACGCAGCCCGGGGACGTCAGCGACCGGCAGCTTGCTGCGCTTCCACTGGCCGCCGATGATGCGGACCTCGTGCGGGGGCACTCGCCCGCCTCCGCCGCCGGCGCGCTTCACGGCCGCACCGGGATGCCGTCGCGGGCCAGCAGCGCCTTCGCCTGGCGCACCGTGAACTCTCCGTAATGGAAGATGCTCGCCGCCAGCACCGCATCGGCGCCGCCGAGGCGGATGCCGTCGGACAGGTGTTCGAGCGCGCCGACGCCGCCCGACGCGATCACCGGTACGCCGACGGCGTCGCTGACCGCCCGGGTCAGGGCGAGGTCGAAGCCGCTCTTCGTGCCGTCGCGGTCCATGCTGGTCAGCAGGATCTCGCCGGCGCCGCAGGCCGCCATCTCGCACGCCCACTGCACCGCATCGATGCCGGTGTTCTTGCGGCCGCCGTGGGTGTAGACGTCCCACGCGGGCGTGGATTCCACGTCAGTTGTTCCCGCCACGTCGGCACCGGCCATCACCCGCCGCTTCGCGTCGATCGCGACGACGATGCACTGCGCGCCGTACTTGGCCGACGCATCCCGGATCACCTGGGGATTCGCGACCGCCGCCGAGTTGAAGCTGACCTTGTCGGCGCCAGCGTTCAGCAGGCGCCGCACGTCCTGCACCGTGCGCACGCCGCCCCCGACGGTCAGCGGGATGAACACCTGCGAGGCGACGGCCTCGATCATGTGCAGGATCAGGTCGCGGCCGTCGCTGGTCGCGGTGATGTCGAGGAAGGTCAGCTCGTCGGCGCCCTGCTCGTTGTAGCGCGCCGCGATCTCGACCGGATCGCCGGCATCGCGCAGCTCGACGAAGTTGACGCCCTTGACGACCCGGCCGCCGGTGACGTCGAGGCAGGGAATGATGCGCTTCGCGAGCATGCGCGGGCGATTCTGCAGCGGCCGGGACGGCCTGCTACGAGACCTCGCTCAGCTCGTCGGCGCGCGCCTGCGCGGTCGCGAAATCGAGGTCGCCGGAGTAGATCGCGCGGCCGCAGATCACGCCGTCGATGCCGACGTCGGCCACCGCGCAGAGCCGCTCGATGTCGGCCAGGCTCGACAGGCCGCCCGATGCGATGACGGGGATTGTCAGCGCCTGCGCCAGCTTCACGGTCGCCTCGATGTTGATGCCGGTCAGCATGCCGTCGCGGCCGATGTCGGTGTAGATCAGCCCTTCGACCCCGTAGTCCTGGAACTTGCGGCCAAGATCGATGACCTCGTGGCCGGTCAGCTTGCTCCAGCCGTCGGTCGCGACCTTGCCGTCCTTGGCGTCGAGGCCGACGATGATGTGGCCGCCGAACGCGGTGCAGGCGTCGCGCAGGAAGCCCGGGCTCTTGACGGCCGCGGTGCCGATGATGATGAAGCTGAGACCGTCGTCGAGGTAGCGCTCGATCGTGTCGAGGTCGCGGATGCCGCCGCCGAGCTGGACCGGGATCTCGTCGCCGACCTCGGCCAGGATCGCCTTGATCGCCGCTTCATTGACCGGCTTGCCCGCGAACGCGCCGTTCAGATCGACCAGGTGCAGCCGTCGCGCCCCGGCGTCGACCCAGCGTCGGGCCATCGCGGCCGGGTCTTCGCTGAAGGTCGTCGAGTCCTGCATGTCGCCCTGCTTCAGGCGCACACAGTGACCGTTCTTGAGGTCGATCGCAGGGATCAGCAACATGGCCGAGGACGGTGGTGGAAAAACGGGGCGGTCGCGCGCGGCGGCGGACGGTCATCCGGGAAGACTTGAGCCCATCACGGGTTCCAGTGGAGGAAGTTGCGATACAGGGCCAGGCCGTGGTCGGCGCTCTTCTCGGGGTGAAACTGGGTTGCGAAAATGTTATCGCGCGCCAGGGCGCAGGTAAAGCGGGCGCCGTACTCGGTTTCCCCGGCAGTGTGCAGACGGTCGGTCGGGCATGCGTAGTAGCTGTGCACGAAGTAGAAATAAGCCCCGTCGGGGACGCCCGCCCAGATCGGGTGAACTGTGCCACCACGCTGGGGCATCTGGTAAACCCGATTCCAGCCCATCTGCGGCACCTTGTATCGGCTGCCGTCGGGCTGGAGGCGCCCCTCGAGCCGAAACCGGACCACCTCGCCGCCGATCAGCCCGAGGCCGGGCGTGCCGCTGCCGTCGGCCCCCTCTTCGCTGCGGTCGAGCAGCATCTGCATGCCGACGCAGACCCCCATCAGCGGCTTGCGCGCCGCGGCGTCGAGCACGGCCGCCTGCAGGCCGGAATCGCGCAGCTCGCGCATGCAGTCGGCCATCGCGCCCTGGCCCGGCAGCACGACGCGCTCGGCCGCCAGCACCTCGTCGGGGTTCGAGGTCACGACGACCGTGAATCCCTCCCCCGGCGCGAGCGCGGCGACATGGCGGACCGCCTGCGACACCGAGCGCAGGTTGCCCATGCCGTAGTCGACGACGGCGACCGTTCTCATTTGACGTGCTCGAGCTGCGATCTACGGCGCTACAGCGTGCCCTTGGTCGACGGCACCGCATCGCCGACCCTCGGATCGATCTCGACAGCGCTGCGCAACGCCCGGGCGAACGCTTTGAACACCGTCTCGCACTGGTGGTGCGCGTTCTCGCCGCGCAGGTTGTCGATGTGCAACGTGACGAGCGCGTGGTTCGCGAAGCCCTGGAAGAACTCGTGCGCGAGCTGGGCATCGAAGCCGCCGATCATCCCGGCCTTGAACGGCACGTGCATCACCAGCCCCGGCCGACCGGAAAAATCGATCACGACGCGCGACAGCGCCTCGTCGAGCGGCACGTAGGCATGCCCATAGCGGCGCAGCCCGCGCTTGTCGCCGACCGCCTTCGCGACCGCCAGCCCGAACGTGATGCCGACGTCCTCGACGGTGTGGTGGCCGTCGATGTGGAGGTCGCCCTGCGCCTCGATCTCGAGGTCGATCAGCCCGTGGCGCGCGATCTGGTCGAGCATGTGGTCGAAGAAACCGATCCCGGTCGACAGCTTCGAGATGCCGGTTCCATCCAGGTTGACCTGGACCCGGATGCGCGTCTCCTTGGTGTCGCGCTGAATCGTGGCGGTGCGGGGTTCGGTCATGGTGAGGTCGAGGCGGACGGCGGGTTCAGGCTCGCGCGGAGCGCATCGAGCAGCACGCCATTTTCCTCCGGCGTGCCGACGGTGATGCGCAAGCAGTCGGCGAGCAGCGGATGCATTCCGGCGACGTGCTTGACCAGCACGCCGTGGCGCTTCAGCGACTCGAAGACCCGGCCGGCGCCGGCGATCCGCAGCAGGATCATGTTGGCTTCGCTCGGATAGGCGCGAACGTCCGGCAGCGATGCGAAGGCGGTCTGCAGCCTTGCCCGCTCCGACCGCAGCGTCGCCGCCTGCCGCTCGAACTCGTCCGCGTGCTCGATCGCGAACAGCGTCGCTTCGGCGTTCAGCGCGCTGATGTTGTATGGCGGGCGCAGCTTGTCGATCTGCTCGATCAGCGGCGCCGCGCCGCACAGGTAGCCGAGGCGAACACCGGCCAGGCCAAACTTGCTGAGCGTGCGCATCACGAGCACGTGAGGATGGTCGAGCAGGCGCGGCATCCAGGTCCGCGACGAGAACGGCTGGTAGGCCTCGTCGAGCACGACGAAGCCGTCCTGCCGACCGATCGCGGCGACGATGCGCTCGACGACACCCTCGTCGAACAGGTTCGCCGTCGGGTTGTTCGGATAAGCGATGTACGTGACGGCCGGCCGATGGCGCTCGATTGCGTCGAGCATCGCCGCCTCGTCGAGCTCGAAGTCGGCGGTCAGCGGCACGCCGACGAAGGCGAGGCCTTGCAGGCGCGCCGACATCTCGTACATCACGAAGCCGGGCAGGGGCGCGACGATCGTCCCGCCGGGCACGTCGCAGGCCATCGCCAGCAGCGAGATCAGCTCGTCCGAGCCGTTGCCGAGCATCAGGCGGCAGCCGGCCGGCAACTCGACGTGGCGCGACAGCGCGGCGATGACGTCGCCGACGCAGCCGGTCGGATAGCGGTTGATCGCGACCCGTCCAAGGCGCTCGCCGAGCTCGCGCTGTAGCGCCTCGGGCAGGCGGAACGGGTTCTCCATCGCGTCGAGCTTCAGCAGCCCGGCGCTCGGCTGGATCGCGTAGGCGTGCATCGACTGCACGTCCTGTCGGATGTGGCGCTGGATGCGGGCGTCGAGCGGGCTCATGTCGATGATCCTTCGGGTTCCAGGCGCAATTCGGCAGCGCGTGCATGCGCCTGCAAGCCTTCGCCGTAGGCCAGCTCGGCGGCGATCGGGCCGAGCGTCGCAGCACCGGCGGCGCTGACCTCGATCAGGCTGGTGCGCTTCTGGAAGTCGTAGACACCGAGCGGCGACGAGAAGCGCGCGGTGCCGGCCGTCGGCAGCACATGGTTCGGCCCGGCGCAGTAGTCGCCGAGGCTCTCGCTGGTGTAGGCACCGAGAAAGATCGCGCCGGCGTGGCGCAGCAGCGGTTCCCAGCGCTGCGGCTCGGCCGAGCTGATCTCGAGGTGCTCGGGCGCGATCCGGTTCGAGATCGCGCAGGCTTCCTCGAGGTTGCGCGTGCGGATCAGCGCGCCGCGACCTTCGAGCGATGCCCGGATCACGTCGCGGCGCGCCATCTGCGGCAGCAGGCGCTCGATCGACTGCAGCACGCGGCCGATGTAGGCCGGATCGGGGCAGAGCAGGATGCTCTGCGCCAGCTCGTCGTGCTCGGCTTGGCTGAACAGGTCCATCGCGACCCAGTCGGGCGGCGTGGTGCCGTCGGCGAGCACCAAGATCTCGCTCGGGCCCGCGATCATGTCGATGCCGACCGTGCCGAACACGCGCCGCTTCGCGCTCGCGACGTAGGCGTTGCCGGGGCCGGTGATCTTGTCGACCTTCGGCACGGTCGCGGTGCCGAAGGCGAGCGCGCCGATCGCCTGCGCGCCGCCGATCGTGAACACGCGGTCGACGCCGGCCAGCGCGGCCGCCGCCAAGACCAGCGGATTGCGCTCGACGTGCAGCTGCGGATTCGGATTGGCGCCGCGGATCGGCGTCGGCACCATCATCACGATCTCGCCGACACCGGCGACCTTGGCGGGCACCGCGTTCATCACGACGCTCGACGGGTAGGCCGCCTTGCCGCCCGGCACGTAGATGCCGACGCGGTCGAGCGGCGTCACCTTCTGCCCGAG
>JBDSAB010000496.1:0-6099 GCA_039922395.1 Caldimonas sp. | reverse complement strand
TCCGCCGCCGGCCAGTTCGGCACCCGACCCTGGCTCGGCCGAAAGCCGAAGACGTTGTTCCAGGCTGCGGGGTTGCGCAGGCTCCCCATCGAGTCGCTGCCGTCGGCCACGGGCAGCATCCGGGTGGCGAGCGCGACCGCGGCACCGCCGCTGCTGCCGCCGGCCGAGCGGGTCGGATCGAAGGCATTGCGGGTGGCGCCGAAGACCTCGTTGAAGGTGTGCGAGCCGAGGCCGAACTCGGGCGTGTTGGTCTTGCCGATGACGATGCAGCCGGCCGCCTTCATCCGCTGCACCAGCAGCGAATCGGCGGCGGGCACGAAGTCCTTGAACAGGGGCGAGCCCGAGGTGCTGGGGATGCCGGCCGTCGGCACCATGTCCTTGACCGCCTGCGGCAGGCCGAAGAGGAAGGGCCGTGGCACGGCGCCGGCGTCGTTGCGCACGAGCTCGAGGTCGAGGCGGTCGGCCTCGAGCAGCAGCTCGTCGCTGTCGCGCAGGCTGACGATCGCGTTGTGCCGGGGGTTGAGCGCGGCAATGCGGTCGAGGAAGGCCTGCATCACGTCGCGGCAGGACACGTCGCCGGCGGCGATGGCGGCACCGAGCTCGTGGGCGGCGAGGTCGGTGAGGGCGGCCATGGCGTTGCTTCGTTCAGCGCGAGCCGAACATCATCTGCCGGGCGATTGCCGACTTCACCGGCCCCAGCGCCTGCAGCGCGGCGATGCCGAGGCCGCGCGCCGCGGCGGCGCCGGGCAGGGTCCAGGTGAAGCTGCGGGCGAGGAAATCGGTGGCGGCACTCATCGCCCAGCGGTCGGGGGCGCGCTGCCATTCGAGCTTCTTCAGCACCGCGTCGACATCGCGCTCGCGGGCGAGCGAGCGCACCAGCTCGAAGGCGTCGCGCATGCCCAGGTTGAGCCCCTGCCCGGCGACTGGATGCAGAGTCTGGGCGGCATTGCCGATGCGCACCGTGCGGCCGTCGGTGAGGGTCCGCTCGGCGCTGAGGCCGAGGGGAAAGCTCTTCAGCGGCGAGACCGCCGCGAGCCGCGGGGTGCGCGGATGAAAGAGGGTGTTGAGGACCGCGACCCTTTGCGCGTCGTCCAGCTCGCGCACCGGATCGTCGGCGCTGGCTACGCACCACACTAGGCCGGCGCGGCCGTCCTTCAGCGGCAGGAGCGCCGCCGGTCCGTGGCGGGTGAAGCGCTCGTAGGCGACGTCGCGGGTTGCGGCGCCGGCGACGCCGTCGACGAAGCTGGCGATGCCGACCCACGCGGTCTGGCCGTAGTCGTGGCGCAACGCCAAGCTGCGCCGGCCGTCGACGATCTCCTTCTTTGTCGCCGCGGCGAACACGCCTCCCTCGGCGACGACGGCCAGATCGAAGCGCTCGGCGATGCCGGCGTCGACCTCCACGCCCGCCGGCCCGGCGACGTTCTTCAGCGCCGCGACGCTCGCGCCGAAGCGGCTGAACAGGCGCTTCGGCTCGCGCGCCACCGCCGCCAGCCAGACCGCCTGCAGCGGCGCGACGATCGCGCCGTAGCTCAGCACCGCGCCGAGCAGGGGCACGCCTTCCTCGCCGGCGCGGATCGTCAGCGCCGGCTCGCCGAAGCGGGAGGTGAATGCCGCGGCCAGCGACGGCGCCTGCTGCGAGACATGCACCTCGGCGATCGGCTGCGCGTTCTCGGCCCGCCAGGCGCCGAGGCGCTCGAGCAGCTGCACGCTGCCGAGCGAGAGCGCGAGCGCGCGCGGGTCGCCGGACACGTCCTTGTCGGCCGGGCGCGCGTCGAACAGCGTGACGCTCGCCCGCGGCAGCGCCTGCGCCGCGTGGAGGGCGAGCGCGAGGCCGACCGGGCCGGCGCCGATCACCGCCAGATTCAACGTCGAGGGGGTCATCGCGAACACGTGATCAGGGGGCTTTCAGCAGGAAGTGCCAGCGTATTATTCGCCGCACCCCGGATCCCGGGTCGACAGGAGTGTGCTGCCATGGCGCTGATGGATTTCGTCAAGAAACAATTCATCGACATCATCGAGTGGACCGAGGACCGCGACGGCGTCCTCGCCTGGCGCTACCCGATGGAGGACCGCGAGATCCAGAACGGCGGCTCGCTGACGGTGCGCGAATCGCAGGTCGCGGTGTTCGTCAACGAGGGCAAGATCGCCGACGTCTTCCTGCCCGGACGGTACACGCTGACCACCGCGACCTTGCCGGTGCTGACCTACCTGCGCAACTGGGACAAGCTGTTCAGGAGCCCGTTCAAGAGCGACGTCTACTTCTTCAGCACGCGCCAGCAGACCGACCAGCGCTGGGGCACGACCCAGCCGGTGACGATCCGCGACAAGGACTTCGGCGCGGTGCGGCTGCGCGCGTTCGGCAACTACAGCTACCGGATCGGCGACGCGAAGACGTTCTACAACGAGATCTCCGGCACCCGAGAGGCCTACACCGTGGCCGAGCTCGACGGCCAGCTGCGCGGGCTGATGCTGCAGCACATCTCGGATGCGGTCGGCGCGAGCGGCATCGCGTTCCTCGACCTCGCCGCCAACCTCGTCGAGTTCGCGAGCGCGCTGAAGGAAGCGACCGCGCCGGCTTTCGAGAAGCTCGGCCTGAAGCTCGAGATCGTGACGATGCAGAGCGTCTCGCTGCCCGAAGAGCTGCAGAAGATCCTCGACCAGAAGATCGGCATGGGCATGGTCGGCGACACCAGCCGCTTCATGCAGTACCAGACCGCGCAGGCGATCCCGGTGCTCGCGGCCGGCGCCGGCTCGGGCGGCGGCAGCGGCGTGGTCGGCGATGCGGTCGGCCTCGGTGCCGGCGTCGCGCTCGGCCAGATGATGGCGAACCAGCTCGGCCAAGGGCTCAATGCAGCCGCGCCCGGTGCACCGGCGGCCGCCGCAGCCGCCGGCGCGGGCGGCGTCAAGCCGGAAGACGTGATGGCGACGATCGAGCGCCTCGCCGACATGAAGTCGAAAGGCATCGTCACGCAGGAAGAGTTCGACGCGAAGAAGGCCGAGTTGCTGAAGAAGCTGGCCTAGGCGGTCGGCCGGATCGACACGATCCGGCCCCCGACGCTGAACCGCTCCGTTGGCCACCGACCCGCCGTCCCAGCGCGCCTACCGCGCCGCCTGTCCGAACTGCGGCGCCCCGGTCGAGTTTCGCTCGCCGGCGTCGGCGTTCGCGGTCTGCAGCTTCTGCCGCAGCACGATCGTCCGCGAGGGCGCCGCGCTGCGCAAGATCGGCGAGAGCGCCGAGCTGTTCGACGATCACTCGCCGCTGCAGCTCGGCGCGAGCGGGCGTTTCCAGGGCGCGCCGTTCACGCTGATCGGGCGCCTGCAGTACCGCTACGCCGACGGGACCTGGAACGAATGGCATGCGCTGTTCGACTCCGGCGACGGGCCGCCGAAGTCGGGCTGGCTGAGCGAGGACAACGGGCGCCACGTCTTCGCGTTCGACCTGCCGGCGGTCGGCGCACCGGCGGCCGGGCCATCCGGGATCTCACCGAGCGCCGACGTACTGCCGGCCGCCGATGCGCTGGCGCCGGGTGCCCGCGTCGGCGTGCGCGGCGAGGCCTGGAGCGTGGCGTCGTTGACGACGGCGACGTTGCTCGCCGCGCAGGGCGAGCTGCCCATTCGGCCGGCGCTCGGCCGCGCGTTCGTCGTCGCCGACCTGCGCAATCCGCGCGGCGAGGTCGGCACGCTCGACTACAGCGAGCCCGCCGCCCCGCGTTGGTCGGTCGGTCGCTCGGTTGCATTGAGCGAACTCGCGATGAGCGGATTGGCCGACAGCGCCGAGAAGACGCTGAAGGGACGTTCGATCGAATGTCCGAACTGCGGCACCGCGCTGGAAGTGAAGCTGGCGACGACGCAGTCGATCGTCTGTCACCAATGCAAGTCGGTGGTCGACGTGTCGAAGGGCGTCGGCGCCGACCTCGCGCACTATGTGCAGGACAACGGCAGCGAACCGCAGATTCCGCTCGGCAGCGTCGGCACCCTGGCGTTCGGCCGCCGGCCCGCGCTGCCGTGGCAGGTCGTCGGTTACGTCGAGCGCTGCACCGTGCCGGGCGGCAGCGACGACGACGACGACTCGCAGGAGTTCTGGCGCGAGTACCTGCTGTACCACCGGACCGAGGGCTTCGCGTTCATCGTCGACGCCCAGGACGGCTGGAGCTGGACCGCTCCGATCACCGGCGTGCCGGAAGCGGTCGGCAACGGGGTTCGTCACGAGGGTGTGCTCTATCGCAAGCTCTACGACTACACCGGCAAGGTGACGTACGTGCTCGGCGAGTTCTACTGGCAGCTCACGCGCCATCAGCTGACCCACAACAGCGACTACCAGGGCACCGGGTCGGCGGCCCAGAAGCGCCTGAATCGCGAGCGCACCGACAGCGGCGAGACCCGCGAGATCGTCTGGTCGGCCGGCGAGACGCTGAGCGCCGATGCGGTGCTGAAGGCGTTTCGGCTCGCGCCGACCGCGGCCGCCGCGCTGCAGCGCGATGCGCTGCCGACCTTCAGCGGCGCCTCGCTGCTCGCGAAGATCTTCTTCTGGGGCTTCTTGGTCATCGTCGTGCTGATGCTGTTCCGCTGCGGCGGCGGCAGCGGCGGCGCGGCCGACTGCGAAGGCCTGCGCAACAGTTACGGCGACGCCTCGCAGGAATACCGCAGCTGCCTCGACCGCAACCGAAGCGGCAGCTCTCGCACCGGCGGCGGCTCGTTCGGCGGCTTCAGCACCGGTGGCGGCCACAAGTAGCGGCCGCCGCATCCCCTTTCATCGTTCACTCGCAAGGAGGTCTTCATGGCAGGCATCGAATGGCTCAAACCCGGCGTCTTCTTCGGCTCGATGCTGTACGCGCTGATCGGCGTGCTCGTCTTCCTGATCTGCTTCGTCATCGTCGACAAGCTGACGCCGTACCAGCTCTGGAACCAGATCGTCGAGGAAAAGAACGTCGCGCTCGCGATCGTCGTCGGCTCGATCGCGATCGCGATCGGCCTGATCGTCGCTGCGGCGATCCATGGGTGACCCCGCACGTTGATCCGGTGCCCTCATGACCGTCGCCGCTGACGCCGACGCGCTCGGCGCCGAGCCGGTGCGTCCGGCCGAGGTCGCGCTGCTCGTCTCGGTCTTCGTGGTCGCGGCCTGCGGGCTGCTCTACGAGCTCGCTGCCGGCACGCTTGCGAGCTACCTGCTCGGCGACTCGATCCTGCAGTTCTCGACCGTGATCGGCGCCTACCTGTTCGCGATGGGGATCGGCTCGTGGCTGTCTCGCTTCTTCGAGCGCCAGCTGGTCGCCCACTTCCTGCGCATCGAGCTGCTCGTCGGCCTCGTCGGCGGCCTGATGCCGGCCGCGCTGTTCGCGCTGCAGAACGTCTCGTCGGCGTCGTTCCGGGTCGCGCTGTACGGCCTCGTGCTCGCGGTCGGCATCCTGGTCGGCCTCGAGATCCCGCTCGTGATGCGCATCCTGAAGCGCCAGTTTCGCGGTCACGAAGGCCGCCGCTATGGTTTCGGCAACCTGGTGTCGCAGGTGCTGACCTTCGACTACCTCGGCGCGCTCGCGGTCTCGATCGCGTTCCCGCTGCTGCTGGTGCCGCAGCTCGGGCTGGTGCGGACCGGCGCGCTGTTCGGGCTGATGAACGCGGCGGTCGCGGTGTGGGCGCTTTGGCTCTTTCGCGCCGAGCTGCGCCGGTTCGCCGCGCATGCGATCGCATGCGCGCTGACGATTGCCGCGCTGCTCGCCGCGCTGCTCGGCGCCGACCGCATCACGACCTGGGCCGAGGACCGCTTCTATGCCGACCGCGTGCTGTACAGCGAGAGCAGTCCGTACCAGCGCGTCGTCGTGACCGCGAGCCGCGCCGGCGTGCGACTGTTCCTGAACGGCAACTTGCAGTTCCACTCGCGCGACGAGTACCGCTACCACGAGGCGCTGGTGCACCCGGCGATGGCCGCGCACGGCAACCCGAAGCGGGTCCTCGTGCTCGGCGGCGGCGACGGCCTCGCGGTGCGCGAGGTTTTGAAGCACCGCGGCGTCGAGGAGGTCGTGCTGGTCGAGCTCGATCCGCACATGACGCAGCTGTTCTCGACCCAGCCGCTGCTGCGCGAGCTCAACGCCGACGCGCTGC
>JBDSAB010000495.1:0-4829 GCA_039922395.1 Caldimonas sp. | reverse complement strand
GGCGCTGTCGCTGATCGAGGCCTACGCGGCGGTGACCGGGTCTCTGGCTTCGCCTGCGTGGGTCATCCCGGGCTGGCTTTTCCTGACCCCCATCGGCCTGGCGGCCGCGTTTATTCTGGGTTGCTGGGTTGCGTGCCCCAGGGGACCGTGTCCGGATTCGATCGGCCGATCCGATGACGGCATGAGCAGCCGCAACTAGCTGGCGGTGCCGATCTCCGTCGGCTCAGGATTGGCATCTCGACAGGGCGGCATGAACCTGCCCGACATCGACGGGCTTGCTGATGGGGTCGTCCATGCCGGCCTCCATGCAGAGCCGAGGTCTACAGCGCGACCCGCGTTCCGAGCTCGACCACGCAGTTCGGCGGCAGCTGGAAGAACTCGGCGACGCTGCCGGCGTTGCGCGCCATCGTCGCGAACAGCGACTCGCGCCAGCGCGCCATCGACGCGCCCCGGTGCGGGATGACGATCGCGCGGCTCAGGAAGTACGACACCGCGAACAGGTTGATCTCGAGCTCGTGGCCGCGACAGGCGTCGAGCGCCGCGGGGATGTCCGGCGTTTCCATGAACCCGTACGCCACGCGCACCCGCCAGAAGTCGTGGCCGAGCGGCTCGATCGTCAGGCGTTGCGCGGCCGGCACCACCGGCTCGTCGCCGAAGGTCACGGTGAGCACGACGTTGCGCTCATGCAGCACCGCGTTGTGCTTGATGTTGTGGAGCAGCGCCTGCGGCGCGCGGGTCGGATCGGCGACCACGTAGACGGCGGTGCGCGGACTGCGCGGCAGCTTCTCGCGTGCCAGCGATTCGATCAGCGGCAGCAGGTCGGGGTCGTCGCGCAGCGCGTGCTCTTGCAGCAGCTGGCGGCCGCGCTTCCAGGTGGCCATCAGGCCGAAAAGCGCCGCGCCGAGGGCGAGCGGGAACCAGCCGCCGTCGGCGAACTTGACCGCGCACGAGATCACCAGCAGCGCATCGACCGCCAGGAGGGCGCCGGTCGCGGCGAGCGCCACCGGCAGCGGATAGCCCCAGCCGTTGCGCACGACGAAGTAGGTCAGCAAGGTCGTGATGAACATCGTCGCGGTGACCGCGATGCCGTAGGCCGCGGCCAGGGCGGTCGAGCTGCCGAACGCCACGGTCGCGACCAGCACCGAGGCCAGCAGCACCCGGTTCACTTCGGGCATGTAGATCTGCCCGGCCGCGCTCGCCGAGGTGAAGACGATCCGCATCCGCGGCAGGAAGCCGAGCTGGATGGCCTGCCGCGTCATCGAGTAGGCGCCGGAGATCACCGCCTGCGAGGCGATCACCGCGGCGCAGAAGGCGAGGATCACCGCCGGTATGAGCCAGGCTTCGGAGAACATGCGGAAGAACGGGTTCTCGAGTGCAGCCGGTTCGCGCATCAGCAGCGCGCCCTGGCCCATGTAGTTGATCGCCAGCGCCGGCAGCACGAGGCCGAGCCAGGCGATCCGGATCGGCCGCGCGCCGAAGTGGCCCATGTCCGCGTACAGCGCTTCGGCGCCGGTCAGCGCCAGCACGATCGCGCCGACGACGACGAACACCTGCCAGCCCTGCGCCTGCAGGAACCCGAACGCCTGGCGCGGGTCGAGCGCCTGCAGGATCGCCGGTGCCTGGGCGATCTGCCAGACGCCGGTGGCGGCGAGGGTGGCGAACCAGAGCACGATCACCGGACCGAACATGACGCCGACGCGCTGCGTGCCGAAGCGCTGGACGACGAAGAGGCCGATCAGCACGCCGACCGAGATCGGCAGCACCCAGGCCTTCAACGCCGGGGCGACGACCTCGAGCCCCTCGGCCGCGCCGAGCACCGAGATCGCTGGCGTGATGACGCTGTCGCCGTAGAACAGGGCGGCGCCGAACACGCCGATCAGCAGCAGCGCGGCGCGGCCGCGTGGCGTGCGCCCGGCCGTGCGCATCGCGAGCGCGGTGAGGGCCATGATGCCGCCCTCGCCGCGGTTGTCGGCGCGCAGGATCAGCAGCACGTACTTCAGCGTGACGACGAACATCAAGGCCCAGAAGATCGTCGACACCGCACCGATCAGATGCGGCGCGTCGAGCGGCAGGCCGACACCCGGGCCGAAGATCTCCTTCATCGTGTACAGCGGACTGGTGCCGATGTCGCCGTAGACGACGCCGATGGCGCCGAGCGTGAGGGCCGCCAGGCTCTGGCGACGGGTGGTTTCGTTCATGAAGGGAAGGACCGGGATGCAACGCAGTCCCGATTGCAGCCGCCTTCGCGTCAGGAACGCATAAGCGGCGGGCGCCGCCGCGCGGCCGCGCCGTCACTCGACCGCGAAGCGGTAGCCGACGCCGATCTCGGTGCGCAGGAAGCGCGGCTCGGACGGCGCGCGTTCGAGCTTGGCGCGCAGCTGGCCCATGTAGAGCCGCAGGTAGTGCGTGTCCTCGACGTGCTCGGCGCCCCAGACATCGGCGAGCAGCTGGCGGTGCGTGACGATGCGGCCAGCCCCGCGCAAGAGGCGCGCGAGCAGGTTGAACTCGGTCGGCGTGAGATGGACCGGGTCGCCGTCGCGCTCGACCCGTCGCGCTTCGAGGTCGACCCGCAGCCCGTCGCCCTCGAAATGCCTCAGCGCCGGCTGCAACGCAGAGCCGCGATGGCGCAGCGCGACGCGGATGCGCGCGAGCAGCTCGGCGATGCTGAACGGCTTGATCAGGTAGTCATCGGCACCGGCGTCGAGCAGCGCGATCTTGCCGATGGCGTCTTGGCGCGCCGAGGCGACGACGATCGGCAGCGCACTCTGCCGGCGGACCGTGCTCACCAGCTCGGCGCCGTCGCCGTCCGGCAGGCCGAGGTCGAGCACGACCAGGTCGGGCGGGTCGTGCTTCAGGATGGCCGTCGCTTCGCTGAGCGACACCGCGGTCGTCACGGCAAAGCCCTCGGCGGCGAGCGAGGCGCGCAGCAGGCCGCGCATCTCGACGTCGTCTTCGACGACCAGCACCTTGAGGGTCATGCCGTCGCCTCCGGCTGCGCCTCGAGCGGAAGCGCGAGCGTGAAGCAGCTGCCGCCTTGGCCGCGGCGCGCGTACCGCAAGGTGCCGCCATGCGCCTCGGCGATCGCGCGGCAGAGGGCGAGGCCGAGGCCGGCGCCGTGTCCCGGCGCCTTCGCTTCGCCGCTGAAGAACGGCTCGAACAGGCGGGCTTCGTCCTCGGGCCGCACGCCGGGTCCACGATCCTTCACGCTGACGACGACCGCGTCGTCGGTGCTGGACGCCGTCAGCTCGATCGGGCCTGCGCCGTATCGGCACGCGTTGTCGAGCAGGTTCGTGACGAGCTGGGCCAGCAGCGTCTCGTCGCCGCGCACCAGCGGCAGCGCCTCGGCGACGCGCGCGGCGATGCGCTCGCCGCCCGGCTGACCGCGCAACCGGCCGACGACGCTGCCGACGACCTCTTCCATCGACTGCCATTCGCGCCGCGCGAATGGCCCGGACGCGAGGCGGACGAGCTGCAGGGTGTTCTCGGTGATGCGCGACAAGAAGCGCGCCTGCCCGGCGATGCGCGTCAGCATCTGATCCTGCTCGGCCACCGTCAGCCGCTCGCGCTGCTCCTGCAGCGACGAAGCGGCGGCGACGATCGCCGCGAGCGGCGTCCGCAGGTCGTGCGACACCGCCGCCAGGAACGTGCTCTGCAGCTCCTGGCGCTGCAGGCCGGCCTGGGCGCGCAGCTGCGCTTCGGCGGCCCGCAACCGCCACAGCCCCTGGGCCAGCACGCTCGCCAGTGCGGTGGCGTGCTCGCGACCGATCTCGTCGGCCGCCGGAGCCGGCTCGATCCGCGCAGCGCCGATCACGTGGTCGCGCGAGCCGAGCGGCACGACCCAGGCCTCGATGCCGGGCCAGCGGCCGGTGCCGGGCCCGATCACCGCGGCCTCGTCGATCGCGCAGTGCAGCGACTGCAGCACCGGCGGCGGCAGGCCGTCGACCGGCCGCAGCGTGCCGTCGGCATCGCGGGTGACGACGACCACGCGCTCGAACGCGCTGCGCAGCGCCCGCTCGCCGGAAGCGACCGCCGCAGCCTCGTCGGTCGCGTCGAGAAGCTCGGTCGCCAGCGCGCTCAGCTGGTGCGCTCGGCGCTCGCTGTCGACGGCAAGCTGCGACTGCGCCCGCACCCGTGCCGAGAGGCCGCTGACGAGCAACGCCACGCCGAGCATGGCCGCGAGTGCGATCAGGTGCTCATGGTTCTCGACCGCGAGGGTGTAGCGCGGCGGCACGAAGAAGAAGTTGAACGCCGTGACCGCGGCGACCGCGCTGACCAGCGCGGTGACGCGGTCGCAGGCGTAGGCGGTGATGACGACCGCGACCAGGTACAGCATCGCCTGGCTGGTGCTCGACACGACCGGATCGAGCGCCGCGCCGAGGCCGGTGGCGATTGCGACGAGCGCCGCAGCGATGACCGCCGATCGCCAGGCGGCCGGCTCCTGCGAGCGGGGACGACGGCTCATGCAGGGAGCGTAGCAGCGCCGGCATCAGGATCGCGTTAGGCCGGCGGTCGTGCCGGACGCTGCAGTTGAGGACCGGCCGATCGGCTGATGGTCGCGACGTAAGCGGAAAGACGGCGCGCCGCGTGCGCGGCGTCGACGTTCAGCCGTCCTTCGGTTCTGCGCTCAAGCAGGTGAGGCCGGCACGCAGCGACTCAGCGCTTTCCGCCCTCGACCACCCAGGCGCCAGCGCCGCGCAGCAGTTCGGCCGCCTCTCGCACCATCCGATCGATCACCTGGCCGGCGCGCGGGATGTCGTGGATCAGGCCGGCGGCTTCGCCCGCGATCACCGCGGCCGTGTCGAAGTCGCCGGCCGCGCGGGCCGCGGCGT
>JBDSAB010000494.1:0-3048 GCA_039922395.1 Caldimonas sp. | reverse complement strand
CACGCGTGACAGCCTGCCCGTCACGACCGCGCTGGCGCCGAGCGCGCGACCGGCAGAGGAAGGATCGGCCGCCGCATCCTTGAAGCGGAACGCTGATGCGCGCGGTGTCACGCGCAGTCCCCTCACTAGCGTCAAACCATCGATGACGTTTTCGACGATGCCATCGGCCAGGTAGGCGCTTTGCGCGCTGTCGACGGAGAACGGCAGCACCGCGACCGACGAGTGCGCCGCACCGGACCGACCCAGCCAGCGCCAGCCGCCCGCGGCCGCCGCCACCGCAGCAAGGCCGCCGCACACGAATGCGAACGTCCGCCTAGGCAAGCCGGCCACCGCGTCGGACCCTGGCACTGGAGGCAGAACGTTCCCGGTCAGCGGTTCCTCGCGCGGCGAAGGGACCCGCGCATCCGTGGCGAGATCGCCGACCTCAACGGCGGCATTGAACCGGTAGCCCTGTCGCGGCACCGTCTCGATCCAGTCGCCTTGGGGTGCGGCGCCCAGCACTTTGCGCAGCGCCGAGACGTTAACGCTGAGGTTGACCTCCTCGACGACGACACCCGGCCACACCGCTTGAAGCAGCTCGTCCTTGGTCAACAGATGTCCCGCATGACGGACGAGCGTCACGAGAAGGTCGAACGCCTTGCCCGTGAGCGCGATGCCCTTGCCGTCCGCAAGCAGCCGACGTTCGCTGGGCACAAGCACGAAGCGGCCGAAGCGGAAAGTCGCTTGCTCGTGGGGCTTCATGCTGCTGCGCAGGCGATTTGCAGGCGATTTGCAGGCGAATTCCAGGCGATTTGCAGGGACGACCGCAGGCGTGATCGAGATCATGGCACGGCCAGACCTGAACCACATCCCCTGGAGCACCCCCATGAATGCAACCAACTTCCTTCCCCGTCAGCGCACAGGCTCGATGGGAGCCCTGTTCGTTGCCGGCGCGCTGTCGCTCTTGTCGACCGTCGCCAGTGCGGCCGGCGAGGACGACGTGCGCGCGGTCTTCGATCAGTTCGTCAAAGCGCAGAACTCGCACGACCTCGCTGGGGTGCGTGAGGTGCTGCTCGATTCGCCGAACTTCCTGTGGGTCACCCGCGGTGCACCAGTTTGGGGTCGCGAGGCGGCCCTCAAGCGCTTCGAGTCTCTGTATCAGGGCACCTGGAAGCTCTCACCGGACATGTCCAGCCTGAAGACGGTCCTGGTGAGCGAGACGACCGCGCAGCTCTACATCCCGATCACCTTCAACATTGGAGCGCCCGGCCAGCCGGCGCCGGATACGTCGTTCTTGATGAACCAGACTCTCGTGAAGACCGCTGCTGGCTGGCGGATCGCGAACATCTTGCCCATACCACTTCCGGCACCCGCCGCGGCGCCGCCAAAATGACGCCGCGCTAGCGGTGACGAAGTGCCTAAAAGTGGTCCAGGGTCGGGAAGCGATCTTCGCCCTCGATGCAGTTCCATAGCACGCACGCGACACCCAGGTCCCCTGTCCACAGACTGTGCCGCCCTCGGCCATAACGGGCGCGTGCTAACTCTACCTGCGAGGCCGCGTGCAGTGCCAGTCGTCGCGCCCGCTCAAGCCATATGGGCTCCGAAAAGCGGCGCCACAGTTTGAGGCACGCTAGCGCACTGCCTGAGGTGCCATGGCACACCGAAGGACCTTTGGCGAGGGGCCCGGCAAGCCACGTCAGCTCGCCCGCGCCGCGGAACAGGCTGTCCCACGATGCAGAACGCGGGACGCCGGCGAGCCGGCATACGATGCCCGGCGCACCGTGGCAGTCCTGTACCAACGGTTTGCCACCTTTTGCCTGCCAGGCCGCAACGCGATCTCGGTTCACCAGCACATGCCAGTTGACCAGAGGGACCGCCCCACCCGGGACCTCCAGCGTGGCATGCAAGGCTGTTGCGGAAAGTGTCTCCAGGGTACGCCGCTCGATCATCTTCACCAGACCTGGGTCGACGTGGGCTGCGCCGCGCAAGGCGGCAAACGCGTTGCCGGCCAAGCCATGCCCCGCGCCCAGATGACGACACCGCTTGCCGTAAAGGTCCTGTTGCCAGATCCAGGTACCGAGATCGGGGTCGATGACCATGTCCTGCATCTGCCGATCGATGGCCTTCGCAACGAGGCGAGTCCAACGGTCTTCGTTGCACGCCTCGGCCATCCTGACCGCGGCCAGTACCGTTCCTGCGTTCCCCCACAGCGGCTCCTGGGCCGAATTGCGCAGATTGCCCCGCACGACAGCATGCAGGCGATCTGCGAGGTCATCGCGACGGGTAGCCAACCACGCGAGCAGCAGGGCTGCGCTCTCACCAAAAAGGTAGGAGGCGCTCCCATGTATCTCGCCAGCTGCCTCCTGGCGGACACCATCGACATAACCTTCGATCCACAACGCATAGTCGCGCCTTAGACGAACTGCACCGACTGTCGCCAAGTGACGCAAGGCCCATACGACGCCGGTCGCCCCCCAATAGAGGTTCAGCGACCTGGCGCCAGGCTGCTGCGGCTCGTCCTCCGGGTGGAGCAGCCAACTTCCTTCGCCTTCCTCGAATTCGTTTTCAGCGGCGGCGCAGATGCGTTCGATTGCCCGGTGCGCCAGGTCAGGGCTCCAAATCTCAATGGTGAGCGCCTCATGGCGCCGCGGATCGAAGAGGTCCTGCATGGCATCCACGGTACATCAGTGAGAAGCCTTGCCTACGAGGCATAGGACCCAATGGGAGTTTCCACCTCGTGTGGTCGTCGCGTGCAGAAAGCTGCCTCTCAGCGTAGCGAATCGCCTTGCAGGCCAAGGACACAGTCGAGGGCTTGCGGGCTTGGTGTCGTTAGCAGGCGCACTCTAGCGGGCGGCCTGCGGCTCTGAAGTGGGCCCACAGGTATCCGCAGTAGCCGGCTGCCCGCCGCCAGCCGCCTGGCAACCTCGATGCGTGGGACGCCGCCTTGCGCGGCTGGTGGCACTTCCAGCGATTTACCCGCGAGGACTTCGCCGCTGCAATGCCGCTGTTTCGCCGGCCCCTGGAGCTCGATGCGAGCGAGGCGTCGCCAATTCCAACGGCGGTGGAGCC
>JBDSAB010000493.1:0-9078 GCA_039922395.1 Caldimonas sp. | reverse complement strand
AACCCGCTGCGAAAACCTGACTGCCGGGCCGCCTGGGTGACCTGGTATTCCGGATCGAGGTCGACGTCGGCAATCTGCGCCGGCGCCTTGGCCAAGATCGCGCGTGCATTGATCGAGCCCCGGCCGGGTTTCATCGGAAACGCCGCGCGCATGGCTGCCTCGCCTTGCAGCGATGGTCCGTGATAGCCGACCAGATGCAACAGGTCGCCGTCGAAGCGTGTGGTGGCGCCAACCAACGCGCCGCATAGCAGCCGGGCGCGCTCAGCGATCGCGTCGAAGACCGGCTGCACGTCGGTGGGGGAGCCGCTGATCACGCGAAGGATCTCGGCGGTTGCGGTCTGGCGTTCGAGCGCGTCCTTGGTCTCGTTGAACAGCCGCACGTTCTCGATCGCAATGACCGCCTGGCTGGCGAAGGTCGTCACGAGCTTGATATGCGTGTCGGTGAACGGTCGGACTTCGACGCGCCGTACTGTGATGACGCCGAGCGCCGTGTCGTCGCGCATCAGCGGGACGGCCAGTACAGTGCGAATGCCGGTGCGCTCCTGCAGCGTCCGCGCCTCCAGATAGTCTCCACGAGCGAACTCCTCGACGAGGTCGTGGATGTGGATCGGCCGCCGCTCGACGATGGCACGGCCCGACGGCGTGTCGCGCGTCACGGGACGCACCCCAGTCACGCTCGCCACAGTCCCAAAATGCGCGACCCGGCGCAGCATTCCTCCCTCCACGCTCAGGATGAGCGCATCGGTGGCGCCGCACAGGCGCGCGGCGGACACGGAGACGGCATCAAGAACGGGTTGGATGTCCGTCGGCGAACTGGAAATCACGCGCAGGATCTCGCCGGTGGCCGTCTGCTGCGCCAACGACTCAGTGAGCTCGGAATTGCGATCCTCCAGCGCGTTGAACAGCCGCGCGTTCTCGATCGCGATCACGGCCTGGTCTGCGAAGGTCTGGGCGAGCGCGACATCGTGGGCTTCAAATTCGCCGGCGGCGGCGCGCAGGATCGCCAGCGCGCCGATTGCCTGTCCGTCGCGCAACATCGGGACGAACAGCGCCGAGTGGTAACCGAGGGCGAGGGCGAGCTGCTTCATCCGTTTGAAACGCGACTGCGCTTCCACCGTGTCGGTCACGACGATCAGGCGCGAGTCAAGGATGCAGGCACCGGCGCCGCTGTCGCGGTCGAGCGGCCAGGGCTGGAGGAAGCCGCCTGCCTTGGTCTCGCTGCTGTCGCTGGCGAAAGCGACCGCCTCGATCATCCCGCGCTTCGGCATCGCAAGCGCGACTGCCTTGCCGCCGAACAGCCGCCGGCAGCTCTGCACAATGGCCTCGAACACCGGCGCGCTGTCGGATACGGAGTTGCTGATCACGCTAAGCACTTCAGCCGAAGCCTTCTGCCGCTCCAGCGCCTCCTTTGTATCGTTAAACAAGCGCACGTTTTCAATCGCAATCACCGCTTGGTCGGCGAACGAGCGGATGAGGGCGATCTGCCGTTCGTCGAACACCCTGGCATCAGGGTGCGCGGTGCCAATGGCGCCGATGACCCGGCCGTCGCGGATCATCGGCGTGAAGAGCACGGAGTTGAAGCCGAGCTCGCGCCCGAAGCGTTGCGTCGCCGGTGGCGCCTCGGGATCGTCAAGCGCCAGGAACTGCGTCGTCTTCTTGGTCAGCATGACGAGGCCGCCGATGTTCGTGCCGTCCAGAGGCCGGGGAAAGCTGTCGGCGAGTCTTTCGAAACCGTCCTTGCCGCCGACCGCACGCATCTCGATCATGCCCTCGGCCAGCAGTTGCACGGCCGCGAACTGCGTGCCTAAAAGCTTTAGCAGGCTGGCAACGATGGCGTCGAACACCGGCTGGGCGTCCGCCGGCGAGCTGGCTATGACCTTGAGGATGTCGGCGGTGGCGGTCTGGTGCTGCAGCGCCTCCTGGGTTTCAGCAAACAACCGAACGTTCTCAAGCGCCACGCCCAGGCCGATGGCGATTGTCTGGAGCAGGCTTACCTCCGCCTCGCCGAAGGCGCCTTCGCGCTCGAAACTTTGCAACGAGATGACGCCTAGCCGCTTGGCGGAGAAGAACGGGACCATGGCGGTCGACAGGCTCTGGTCGGTGCCGGCGATGCGCTTCAGGCCGAAGGCCGCCATATCGGCAGCGGAGTTCGCCACCACCGGACGCCCTGCGACGAGCGTCTTGTACATCGGCCCCTCGCGGTTAGGGCGAGTCGCAGCGATCTGCACCCGCTCGCCGTGCTGATACGCATACGGCGTCTCCACGACGCCCTCCGAATCGGCGTAGACGATGTGGATGTCACCAGTGTCGAAGAGCTCGCGAAGCTTGTCGCCAACGCGGTCGACGATGGCCTGGAAGCTCAGCTCCTCCGCCGCACCCTGCTGGATGCTGTGGATCACAGAGAGCTCGCTAGCTCGCCGATCCGCCTGCGCTTGGGCGCTGCGCGCCTCGACCGCGCGCTGGGCCACCTCGGTCCCGAGGCTTGCGATGAAGCGCGCGTTGGCCAGCGCCACGGCGGCCTGCGCCGCCAGCAACGCCAGCAGCTCGCGGTCGGCGTCGCCGAAGCGGCCGGACGCGCCTTCGACGTCGGCATAGAGATAGCCGAGCAACTCGCCCTGCGCTATCAGAGGTGCGACCAAGCACGAACGCTGGTCGATTGCTGCGGCGCCGTGGGGCCCGTGGCGCAGGCTCGCGGACCGCGTGCGGCGAGATTCAACAAGCCAGGCCTCGACGGCGTTCAGCAACTCGACAGGGTCTTCACCGCGCGGCAGCATCGAACCGGCGATGCGCAGGCCGTGGTCGGTGTCGAGCACCAGCAGCACGCGCTGCGCACCGCTGAGTTCGAGCGCTTTGTCGATCAGGAAGGCGTGCAGCTCGCGCTCGCTGCGCAATTCGTTGAGACGCAGCCCAATGTTGACCAAGCGCTCGAAGGGCCGGCGCAAGGTGCGCATTGACCGGCGAGCAGACTGAGACTCCGCCATGCTACGAGTGCTTTTGCGATCTTGGACCAATGCGCGACAGCGCAACCGGAGTCCAGTCTACCGGCGAGGCGACGGACGCTGCGCGGAATCTCAAGAGCGGTGATCGCAACCGCCGCACGAGCGTTCCCAGTCGTTGAGCAGCGCTGCGTCCCGGGCATAGACGGTGAGCGACTGGTTAGGGCGATCGATTTGACGATCGCGACGGGCAGCTCCGGGTCGGAAGGGTCAGTTCGCTGCCGGCTGGAGCAGTCGCTGGCCTGGACGCCGGCGCCGGTCGACGACAACCGTTCCGGCGTACGTCAGCAGTACATCCCATACCGGCCGCTCAGGTGGCCGAGATCGCGGCACTGCGATGACCGGTCTGGTGCCGAGACCGTGAATGCGGAGGTCGATCTCTCGCGACAGCATCCGCTGCTGCACACCAGCCATGCCGCCCAAACTTCCAGCTTGCGCACAAGGGCCAATTGATTTGACGCTTGTGGCATCGGAACGACCCGTACCTCACGCACGGATAGCAGCTCATGAAATACAGCCGTTGCCGGAGACGGCCACTAGCATGAGCCGATGGACGCTATCAAGTACCTGACCGGCTTCGACCTGCAATCAGTCGCGATCGAGACCGAGGACGCGGAAATCCCGGGTTTTCAGTTGCGCCTCAAGTGGGTCGACGTTGCCCGTCCGGACGAGCAGAGGCTCTGTGAGCCGTTAGTCATCGACACCGAGAGCCTGACTACTCTTCTCGACCGCCTCATCCTGGAGGTGTGCAATGCCGGGGCGCGGTGCATTGACGCCCAGTGGTCGAGTGCCAGAAGCCACACGGAGATTGGTACCTGACGGCCACGTATTCCATGCGCGGATGCCGCATATTCCCGCCATCGACAAAGACGCTATCTGCTGCGCAGCGCTCAGCCGGATACGCCGCCCCTCCTTTGGCGTAGGTTTTGCCGTAGGTTTTGATCGGACCTGGCCTGCAGCCCGCCCCAATCCTTGGTCAGCTTCCCCTGCATCATCGGCGTGTGGATCGGAACCGCAGCGTCAACGTCCTGCTTCTGTGCCGCGATCGAATCGGAACCCATGTCTGCGTGGAAGTTTCGCCCGCGGGCGCGTGTTGAATCGGTCCCCGCCGCGTGGGCGGCCCGCGACGGGCCGGCTCAGTGGATCGAGGTTCGGGCCGGCCTTCAGCCGCGACCCCTCGGGCACCTTACCATCGTCGCCCGCGCGATCGATCGGGTCGCGCAATCGGTTCGATCCAGGAGAGCTTTCGATGTCCCTTCTCGGTAGCGCCGCGCTGGCCATGTGGTGGGACATCGCGCCGCAGGTCCTGCCCGACTTCGAGGACTGGCATTCGCACGAGCACTTCACCGAACGCCTCGGCATTCCCGGGTTTCGCCGGGCCACCCGCTGGCGCGACGTCGCGGGCGGGGAGGGCGTCTTCGTGATGTACGAGCTCGACGACCACGCCGTGCTGTCGTCGGCGCCGTACCTGGCCCGCTTGAATGCGCCGACGCCTTGGTCAACGCGGATGATGCCGAACCACCGGAACATGATCCGCAGCCAGTGCCGGGTGCTCGGAAGCGCAGGCGGGGCGGTGGCACGGCATGCACTGACGGTCCGGCTGTCGCCCGAACCGGGCCGGGCTGAGGGATTGCAGGCCGCCTTGAAAGTGCACATCGAAGCCTTGCCGACGTGTCCCGGCGTGATCGGCGCGCACCTGCTCCAGCACCAGGCCCCGCCGATCGCGCCGACGACGGAGCAGCAGATTCGGGGCCTGCGCGACCAGGTGGCCGATTGGGTGCTGGTGGTGTGCGGGTACGACCTCGATGCGATCCAAGGGCTGGCACACGGCGAATTCGGCGAAACCGCATTGCGCAACGACGGCGCAGCCGAAGGGACGGTGGTTGGTGTCTACGCCGTCGCGCACTCGGCAACGCCACGCGATATCGGTTAGGTCCACGAACGCGCGGCGCCGTCGGTAACATCGGATGGCGCTGTGCCAAGCGCCAGTCTTCTCTCCAACGCTTCGTTTCCCATGCCGCTGACTCCGCCCGCCTGCCCGCGCGAACCGGCGCACCAACGATCGATCACCGTCCAAAGCTACGAGCGCAGCGACGGCCTGTGGGACCTCGAAGGTCACCTGACCGATGTCTGGCCGCAGGATCTGAAGGTCGCGACCGGCACGCTGCCGGCCGGCCGGCCGATGCATTCGATGTGGCTGCGCCTGACCGTCGACCGGACGGCCACCATCGTCGCCGCCGAGGCGGTCACCGATGCCGGCCCGTACGACACCGCGTGCGCCACGATCACGCCGGACTACGGCCAGCTTGTCGGCGTCAGGATCGCCGGCGGCTACCGCGACGCAATCCGCCGGCTGTTCGGGCGCACCGCCGGCTGCACGCACATCAACGAGCTGGCCGGCGTGATGGGCAGCGCGGCGATGCAGGCGCTGTGGGGCGTGATGAGCCGCGATTCCGAGACGAAGCCGATGAGCATCGACGGCTGCCATGCCCTCAAGTCGTCGGGTCCGCAGGTCGCCCGCTTCTTTCCGCGCTGGTACCGGCCCGAAACGCCGCCGACAGAGCGCTGACGCGTCGCCGCAGCGCAGCGCCCGTCGGCGCCCGCCGGACTGCCTTCAAACACCGCGACTGCGCGCGTCGTCCCGCTCGAGTGCGTAGCCGCGACCATGCGACGTGCGCAAGGTCAGGCCGCTGCCGATCAGCTTCTTGCGCAGGCGGTGCACGTAGACCTCGATCGTGTTCGAGCCGATCTCGTCGTGCACGCCATAGACGAGCTGCATCAGGCGTTCCTTGCTGACGATCTGTCCGCGGTGGCGCAGCAGTGCCTCGAGCACGCTGACCTCGCGGTTCGAGAGGTCGATCGGCTGCCCATCGACGGTGACGCTGCGCAGCGCGCTGTCGAAGGCGAGCCGGCCGACCGTCGTGCGCTCGGACCGGAACGCACCGGCGCGCCGCAGCAGCGCGCGCACGCGGGCTTCGAACTCATCGAGGGTTGCCGGCTTGACCAAGTAGTCGTCGGCACCCAGGTTCAAGGCGCGGACCCGCTCGTTGTTGGCGTTCCGAGCCGAAAGGATCAGCACCGGCGTCTGCGAGCCGCGCTCGCGCAGCCGCCGCAGCACGTCGACGCCATCGAGTCCCGGCAAGGTCAGGTCGAGGATGACGAGGTCGAACGTCTGCTGGTGGAGCAGCCGGTCCGCATCGAAGCCGTCGGCGATGCAATCGACGCGATGGTCTGCCTGCAGCGTCGAGCGCAGCGCCTCCGCGAGCCCGGCGTCGTCCTCCACGACGAGCAGGTGCATACGGTCGGTCAGAACGGCTGCAGTTCGTCCCGCGCGAGGCTGATCTCGAGCTGCAGCGCGCGCTGAGCCAGCACCGCGGCCTGCGTGCGCCGCTGCAGGTCGAGCTTCAGCAGGATCCCGGTGATGTGGGCCTTGACCGTGCTTTCGCTGATCTGCATCCGATTCGCCACCATCTTGTTGCTGTGCCCTTCGGCGATCATCACCAGCACGTTGAATTGCTGCGGCGTCAGGGTGCGCAGGCGCCGGAACTGGTTGACGTCGGCGTCGTGCTGCGGGTCCGACGTTTCGCGCGTCAGTGGGCGGACGATGTTGCCGGCCAGTACGTCGATCAGCGTCTTGCCGACGGTCTCGACCGGGGCCGACTTCATGATGTAGCCCGACGCGCCGAGCACGATCGCCCGGTCGACGGCGTCGCTGTCTTCGGTTGCCGAGACCACGACGACGGGAATCTCCGGAAAGCGGGTGCGCAGCAGGACCAGCGCCGAGAAGCCCTTCGAGTCGGGCATCCGCAGGTCGAGCAGGATCACGTCGAAATCGGACGATGCCGCCAGCAGGTCGAGCAGCGCCGCCACCGACGACGCCTCGGCGATGTCGACGTCGGCGATGCGCGCACGCACGGCCTCCTTCAATGCGGCGCGCATCAGCGGATGGTCGTCGGCGATGACGATACGGATGTTCTCGTTCACGGGCGATGGCCTCGATGCGGGTCGTAGGGGGTCATCGTGAGCGCCGATGTCGGATCGCGGCAATTCGACGAAGGTCGCATGTCGTTTCAGGCTCGTCGAAGTCCCGCGTCGCATGATCAGTTCGCCGGCGCGGACGCTGGCTTCTCGGGCAGCATGCCGTGTGCCCGCATGTAGAGCTCTTCCTGCTCGCGCGCCTCCGGGGTGACGACCCACGGCAGCGCACCCGGCCGCGCGCTCGCTGCCTTGCCGTTGCCGCCGGCGCGCAGCACCCAGACGGCGGTGACCCGCCGCTTCCCCGGGCACTTCGGGTCGACGCCCTGCGTGACGATCGCATTGCGCGAAGCGAGCAGGAGCGCGATCAGGTCGCCGGCCGGCTGGGTCGACTGGATGTTCACGATCGAATCGAGCGGCTCCTCGACGTTGATCGCGAAGCCGAGGCTGTCGGACATCTGTTTGAGCACGTCGGCGGCTTTCGCCTGGCGCGCCAGCAACGTGGTGCCGGCGGCACAGGTCGACGGGCCGATGCGGATCTCCTGCGCGGCGGCCGGCGCGATCGCCGTCAGCGCGACCCACGCGAGCCCGCAGGCCGCGGAGCGGATGGCGGCGGGCAGCGTGGTCATGGGGCGCGGATCGATGTTGATGGACCGATGTGGCTCAGCCCAGCACCACGTCCATCAGCGCGCGCAGCGCACCGGGGCGCAGCGGCTTGCGGATGATGCGGACGATGCCATCCTCATGCCGGACCTGGTGGTCGCGCAGGTCGGCGGCCGTCACGACGATGACCGGCACGTTCTTCTGCCAGATCGCCTTCAGCTGCTGGGCGACCTCGAGACCCTTGTGGTGGTCGTCGAGGTGGTAGTCGACGATCAGCAGGTCGGGCGGATAGGCGTGGCGCGAGGCGCCGCTCAGCGCGACCGCGGCATCGTTGTAGCCCTGGGTCCGGCAGCCCCAGCTCATCAGCAGCGCCTCGAGGCCGGACAGCACCTCCGGCTCGTCTTCGACGCAGCAGACCAGCTTGCCGGCGAACGAGCTCGCATTCGACTGGACCGCCGGCGTGCGCCGCGTCTCGACCTGGTTCGGGCGGCCGATCGGGCACGAGATCGAAAAGTCGCTGCCGCGCCCGACGATCGAACGCAGTGCGATCGGATGGTCGAGCAGGATCGAGATCCGCTTCGCGATCGCAAGCCCGAGGCCGAGGCCGACGCGCGCCACGCGGTCATCGCCGACCAGCTGCCGATACTCCTGGAACACATCGGCATGCAGGTGGGCCGGGATGCCGGGCCCGGTGTCGATGACATGGATCGAGAGCCGGTCGCCGTGCCGCCGGCAGCCGATCACGACGCGCCCGCGCGACGTGTAGCGGATCGCGTTGGAGAGGAAGTTCTGCAGCACGCGGCGCAGCAGATACGGGTCGGAGACGACGATGTGGGCACAGCCGTGCGACCTCAGGCTCAGCCCTTTCTCGATCGCCGCGAGCGCGAAGTCGTTGAGCAGCGACTGCACGACCTGCTCGAGGTCGAAGTGCTCGTGGCGCACGTGCTCCGAGCCGCCGTCGAGCCGAGAGTAGTCGAGCAGGCCGGTCAGCGTGTGCTCGGCCGAGCTCAGCGCGGCCTGCGTCTTCTGGACCAGCCCGAGGCTCGGGCCGTGCAACTGCCGGCCGTCGACCGATGAGATGAAAAGGCGCGCCGCGGTGATCGGCTGTGCGAGGTCGTGCGCGGCGGCGGCGAGGAAGCGCGTCTTCGAGAGGTGGGCCCGTTCGATCTCGATCTTCGAGCGCGCCAGCTCGGTGTTGAGCTTGACCAGCTCGGTCGTGCGTTCGTTGACCCGGATCTCTAGCGACGTGTTGCCTTCCTGCAGCGCAGCCTGCGCCTGCTTGTAGTTGGTGACATCGGAATAGCTGGTGACGAAGCCGCCGCCCGGCATCGGGTTGCCGCGCATCTCGAGGACGATGCCGTTCGGCATCTCACGCTCGTGGATATAGGCAGCGCCGGCGCGCATGAACTGCAGGCGTCGGGCGATGCTGCGCTCCACGTCGTCGGTGACCAGCCAGCCGCGCTGCGCGTTGAACCGGATCAGGTCCTCGATCGGCCGGCCGATC
>JBDSAB010000492.1:0-5522 GCA_039922395.1 Caldimonas sp. | reverse complement strand
CACATCTCCGAGCGCATGTCCTGCATGCTGTCGACCGGCGGGGTCGGGAAATAGCCGCCCTTCACCGTCGGGCGGTAGCCCGAATTGCCGTGCTCGTATTCCTTGCTGGAGTTCCAGGCGGCTTCTTCGGATTCGATCTTCGAGAAGCAGCCCGACATGTCGTTGCCCCAACGCACGCTGTCGAACACGAAAAATTCGGGCTCCGGGCCGAAGTAGGCCGTGTCGCCGAGGCCGGAGGCCTTCATGTAGGCCTCTGCGCGCTTGGCCAGCGAGCGCGGATCGCGCTCGTAGGGCTTGCCGTCGCCCGGCTCGACCACGTCACAGGTCAACAGCATCGTCGGCTCTTCGAAGAACGGATCGATGTTGGCGGTGTTCGGGTCCGGCATCAGCTGCATCTCGGACGCCTCGATGCCCTTCCAGCCGGCGATCGACGACCCGTCGAACGCGTGGCCGGCGGTGAACTTGTCCTCGTCGAAATGCGATACCGGCACCGTGACGTGCTGTTCCTTGCCCCGCGTGTCGGTGAAGCGGAAGTCGACGAACTTGACTTCGCTCTCCTTCACCATGTTCATCACGTCGGCAACGGTCTTTGCCATCAAAACATCTCCCTGCGCAAGCTTGCGTGTGTTTGTGATCGGTTGGAGGGTTGCGCCTTCGAGCGGCCCGCGATGGGGCCCGAAAATGCGCACAGAAATGTAGCAGAAAGCATGCCAGTCACCGGGCTCAAAGCGCCCTCGACGCGGCACCTGCAAGGCCGCGGGAGCCCGCATTTCCTGGGCCTTCGGGGTGCGCGCATCAGTCCGGTGCGCGAACGTCTCGTACGCACCGAAAACGACAGCTCGCCGCTCTATCGCACCAGTTCGGGGCCGAGGGCGGCGTCGTGCGCCATGAGACCCACGAGCAGCTCGGCGTAGGCGGCTTCGAGCGCCGCGACGTGGCCCTTGACGCCGAGTTCGATGTGGCGGCCGTACTCCGGGTGGTCGACGCTCGGCAGACTGAATACCTTGACGCCGGCAAAGCGCGCCTCGATCGACTCCATCAGCGGCGTCAGCGTCGCTTCCATCGCGCCGAACACGATCACCGATCGCTCGCCGGCGCCGCGTGCACGATGCAGGTCGCGGTAGTGGGTGTCGAGCACCCATTCGATCATCGGCCACGCCATCACCGGAAAGCCGGGCACGAAGTGAACCGCGGCGGGCGTCGACACACCCGCGGACCGGACCGAGAACCCGGCGATCTTGTTGTACGGATTAGGGATGATCTCGGCGCCAGCCGGGAAGACGCCCATGTTGAGCCGATGCCGGTTGTCGTCGCGATCCGGCTCATACGGCACGCCACGCTCGCGCGCCAGGTCGCGCATCCGTTCGAGGATCAGGTCGCGCGCCTGCGGATGCAACTCGAGCGCGACACCGAGCGCCGCCGCGGCGCACTGCCGGGTGTGGTCGTCCGGCGTCGCGCCGATGCCGCCGCACGAGAACACGATGTCGCCGCTCGCGAACGCATCCTTCAGGTCGGCCGTGATGCGCGCTGGGTCGTCACCGACATAGCGGGCCCAGCTCAGCGACAGCCCGCGCGCCGACAGCAACTCGATCACCTTGGGCAGGTGCTTGTCTTCGCGTTTGCCGGACAGGATTTCGTCGCCGACGATCAAGAGGCCGAAGTTCATGGTGGCGGGATCCTCGGGGCAGCGAACGGGGGTTGAGAAGACGATGGTGGCAGCACCGCAGGCACGCGCGGCACCGGCTGCGAGCCGACCAGCGTGCCGGGCGATTGACGGGCCCGCAGCGCTTGCAGCGCGGCCAGCGCGTAGTGCGCAAACCAGAGCGCGGAAAACGCGAAGACCAGCGTGTAGAGCCAGACCGCGACCACCGCGAGCAGCGGTGCGAACAGCACGGTCAAGGCGCCGAACGCCCAGACCAGCGACGGCGCGGCGCCGAGGTAGCCGGCAATCGTGCCCATCCACAGCATCGGCCAGCGGTGCTCGCGCAGAAGGGCCTGGCGCTCGGCGACCGACGCGTGTTCGGCGAGCACGTCGAAGCCCATCACCCGATAGGTCAACCAGCCCCAGATCAGCGGCGGAACGATCAGCACGAGCGGCGGGATGAACCAGAACGGCACGCTGATCACGAGCGCGATCAGCGCGATCAGCGTGCAGCCGAGCGAGGTCAGCGCGCTCTGCCAGAAGCCGGCGCCGTGCTTGCGCTCGAGCTGCGGGAAGCGCTGCTTCGCGACGAGCTTGACCAGCGCCGGGGTCATCAGCATCGCGACCAGCAAGAGCGACAGCACGACGATCACCGGGACGACCAGCACGACCAGCGTGAGCGGCGCGATCAGGTTGCCGAGGCCACTGACACCGGCCGAGTCGAACCAGCCAAACAGCGTGAGCATCCACGGCCAGCCGTTCATCGACGCCCGCAAACTGGCAACCGCCGCATCCCAGTAGAGGTAGCCAAGCAGCGCCGCCACACCGCCGACGACGATCAGCGGCAGGATCGACAACAGGATCACGCGCGGGTGCAGGCAATAGGCCGCTGCGCGCCAGAAGGAGTCCAGCAAGGGGTTCATGGAATCGAGGACTCGGTCGGAGGTGGAAGGTTGCCTGCCAAATCGTAACGAAATCGATCGCTTCGATCGGCGTGGAGGGCCGGCCGACCGTCGCTCAGCAAAACCCCGTCCATAAAATCGTCGCCAGCGCACCGTCGCCCTGCCGCCGGCTCGCGCCCCACCACCCCGGATGTCCTTGGATCTGAACACCCTGCTCTATGCCTGCGCCGCCGGCGCGCTGCTGGCATCGGGCGTCCTCAGCCTGTTCGGCGCGACGCAGAGCACCCACCCCGGCTTCCGCTGGTGGGCCAGCGCCCAGTGGATGCTGACCTGCGGGCTGCTGCTGCAGGCGCTGATCGGCGGTCACCCGCTGGTCGAGGTGCTGGTCGCGCTGCTGATCCTGCAGTGGCCGATCGTCGTGCTCTCGGGCATGCGGCGCCTGCGCATGCGGCGCCGTCCGTCCATCCCGGCCACCGTCGACTTCGGCCTGCTGGCGCTCGCCAGTGCCTTCGTCCTCGCGGCCTGGGCCGCCGATGTCGATGCCGCGCGGCGCGCCGCGGCGTTCGCGCTGGCGACATTCGCGGCCCACGTCTATGCGGCGGCGATGACGAGCCGCCTGGACGGCTTCGAGCGCAGCGCAGCCCTGAAGGCGCTGGCGGCGATCGAAGGCGTCATCGCCGCGGTCGAGGCGCTGTGCGGCGTGCTCGTCGGGCTCGAATCGATCGGGCCGCGCGGCCAGGCCCTGGTGCAGTTCGCGACCCACGCGATCCTCGTCGTCGCCGCGCTCGGGCTGGTTCCGATCGCCCTCGCGCTGACCTACGAGCGCACCGTCGCGAAGATGCAGGCGATGCACCGCAAGCTCCGCCACCTGGCCGACATCGACGCGCTGACGCGGCTGCCGAACCGGCGCCATTTCCTCGAGCTCTCGGCACAGTCGCTCGCCTCGACCGAGCCGGCCGGCGCCTCGCTGCTGATGCTCGACGTCGAGAATCTGAAACGCGTCAATGACCTGCTCGGGCAGGCCACCGGCGACGAGGCATTGCGGCAGGTCGGGCTGGCGCTGCGCGAGACGCTGCGCACCCGCGACGTCATCGGCCGGCTCGGCGGCGACGAGTTCGCGGCGCTTCTGCCCGCCACCTCGGTGGCCGATGCGGTCCGCGTCGCGGCCCGGATCACCGACCGGCTCGATCATCACGCGGTCGCGCCGCACATGGCGCGTCTCGTCCTGAACGTCGGCGCGGTCCAGCTGCGTGCCGGCGAGACCATCGTCGAGGCGCTGCGGCGCGCCGACCTGGCGCTCGACGACGCGCGCAACCATCGGCACGATCGTCCGGTGCTGGCCCACGGCGCCGACGAGGCCATGCCGCACCGGCCGCGGCCGGCCGGGCTCGAGCCGAACGCGGTCTGATCGGCGGCGCGCCGACATCCTTCAGCGCGCGAGCTTCAACACCGGCCAGCCTGCGCGCCTCGCGTGTTCCGCGAGCACGTCATCGGGATCGACGGCGACCGGATGGCCGACCGCGATCAGCAGCGGAAGATCGTTCTTCGAATCGCTGTAGAACGTGGCGTCGGCCAGCATCGTCGTCGGCAAGCCCTCGACCTCGAGCCATTGGCGCAGGCGCTCGACCTTGCCTTCGCGCATGTTCAGCACGCCGGTGTTGCGGCCGGTGAACGCGCCGTCGACGACTTCGACCTCGGTCGCGAGCAGGTCGTCGATGCCGAGGTCGATGGCGGTCAGCTCGACGAGAAACCGGTTGGTCGCAGTCGTCAGCACGACGCGATCGCCGCCGGCGCGATGCCGCTCGACCAGTTCGCGCGACGCCGCCGGAATGCGCGGCGCAATGACGTCCCGCAGGAAGCGCTCGCGCAGCCCGTGCCATGCATCCGGACGCGCGCCGGCGAGCGTCCGCGCATAGAAGCCGCAGAACTCGGCCGGCGTCGCGATGCCGAGTGCATAGCGTTCGGCCATTCGTCGGTTGCGCGGCTCGAACTCGGCGCGGTCGAGCTGGCCTTCCGCGATCAGGAACTCGCACCACAGCACATCGCTGTCGCCGCTCAGCAGCGTGTGATCGAGATCGAACAGCGCCAGGCGCGTCATGGGGCGCACCGCATCGTTCGCGCCACTGTCACGGTGTGCGCAGGTGCCAGGCGCGCGTCCGCGTGAAGGTCTGGATCCCGTAGGTCGACAACGTGACGCCGACACCCGAATCGCCGTGCCCGGACCACGGCAGGCGCGGGCTCACGCGATCGCAGCAGTTCCAGTAGACGCTGCCGGCGTTGACGCGCGCGAGGATGGCCTCGGCCCGCGCCGCGTCGGGCGTGTAGACACCGGCGGTCAGGCCGTAGCGGGTGTCGTTCATCAGCGCGAGCGCTTCGGCATCGTCGCGCACGCGCTGGATGCCGATGATCGGACCGAAGCTCTCGTCGCGCATCAGCGCCATCGTGTGGTCGACCTCGGTGAACACTGTCGGCGCGAACCAGTTGCCCGGCTGCACGATCCGATGGCCGCCGGTCTGCAGGCGCGCGCCCTTGGCCAGCGCGTCGGCCACCTGGTCCTCGAGCACCTGCAGCTGCGGTGCGCGCGTGATCGCCCCGATGTAGGTCGCTTCGTCGGTCGGGTCGCCGATCCGGAAGCCCCGCACGGTCGCGAGGAAGGCCTCGACGAAGGCGTCGTGGATGCGCTCGTGGACGTAGATGCGTTCGACCGAGCAGCAGCTCTGGCCGGTGTTGTACATCGCGCCGTCGGCGAGCGATTCGGCCGCCGCGGCTGCGTTCGCATCGTCGCAGACGTAGGTCGGATCCTTGCCGCCGAGCTCGAGCTGGAGCCGGATCATGCGCGCACCGACCGCCGCGGCGATCTTCGCGCCGGTCCCGGCCGACCCGGTGAAGAACACGCCGTCGACCGGCTGCGCGAGCAGCGCCGCACCGGTCTCCCCGGTGCCGACCAGGGTCGTGAAGACGTCGGTCGGCACCCCCGC
>JBDSAB010000491.1:0-5408 GCA_039922395.1 Caldimonas sp. | reverse complement strand
GTTCGTTCGCACAGGCGCAGGTCGATCTCGAGGTCAGCCTGTTCAAGCTGCCGAACCTGCTGCGCGTGCTGCCTGCCGCACAGCCGATCGGCAGCGTGCTCGAGATCGGTTGTGCGACCGGCGAACTCGTCGCCGCCATGCCGGTCCGGCCCGGCGGACGTCGCGTCGGCATCGACATCTCGGAGGCTAACGTGCGGGCGGCGCAGGCTCGCTTCCCGGACGTCGAGTTCCGCTGCGGCGACTTCCGCGAGCTCACCGGTTTACGCTTCGACGTCGTGGTTCTCAGCGATGTGCTCGAGCACGTCCCGGACGATGTGGGGTTCCTTCGCGATGCCGCCGCGCTGGCCGATACCGTGCTGCTGAATCTGCCGCTGGAGGACAACTGGCTGAATCGGCGCCGGCGCTACGGTCCGGACGATGTCTCCGGTCACCTGCGTCGCTATTCGCTCGCCGATGGCGAGGCGCTGGTCGAGCGCGCCGGTCTCGACGTGCTCGGGATGGCGCGCGTCTGGGTCCACGAGACCGCCGCCGAGCCGGCCTTGCGACGCCTTCGCCGGCAACACACCGGCGCCGCGTTCGGTGGGTCGAGGCCGAGCCGGCTGCTGCGCCAAGTCGTCCATGCGGCCGCCGTCGGTCTGCCGCCGTTCGGCCGGCACCTGTTCGCGTCGAACCTCTTCGTCGCCGCCCGTGCGCGCGGTCATCCAGGGCCGGGCCCGAGGCACGTCCGTTGAGCCTGCGCCGCGAGATCCTGCTGTCGTTTTGGATCCAGGGCGCGGGGGCGGCGTCCGTGCTGCTGGCGGCGCTGCTGCTCGGTGCCACGTTCGGACCGGAAGTCCAGGGCGGCTTCAGCCGCGCCAAGGCAGAAATCGAGTTCATCGCGGCGGTCGCGTTGTTCGGGCTGCCGCAGGCGTTGTTCTTCCACGTGAAGTCGGGTCGACTCGGCCTCACGCGAGCCTTGCGCTTCGCTTTTCGCAGCGTGCTGATCGCGCTCGCGATCGGCGCCTGCTACGCGGTGGTCCGACATGGCCGTGCCGGTTCGCTCGATGCGCTCCTGCTCGGCCTCGCCGTGGCTGCCTGCGTCGCCCATGGGCAACTCCGGGCGATGACGCTGCTCTCCCCGCGCACCGAGTGGTTCGGCCTGGTCACCGCCGCGCCCCAGGTCGTGATCTTTCTGCTGGTGGCCGCGGTGTGCGCGGGATCGGTGAACGCCGCCGTTGCGCCGGTCTGGTGGACGACCTTTGCAGTCGCGTTCGGCCTCGGCGCCGGGCTCGCATGGCAACGGTTGAGGCGATCGACGGCGCCCCGTGTGGTTGGCGAAGTCGGCTGGCGGTCGCTCGCCCACTATGGCCTGGCTGCATGGCTGACCGCCGTGCTGTTTACCGCGGCCGTCCTCGTCATGCAGCACGTGGTCGAGACGTCCAACGGCCCCGCCGCGCTTGGTCAGTTCACCTTGGCGATGACGCTCGTCCAGGTTCCGCTGACACCGATCGGATATGCGGCGCCGCTGCTGTTCAGGCGCTGGATGGAGCATCCCGGCGCTGCCGGATCGCGGCGCTGGGCCCGGATCCTCTTCGTCCTCCTGGTCGGCGTCGCCATGGTCGTGTGGGCCGCGGCCGCGACCTGGCCGGATCTCGGGATGGGCCCGGCATACGACGGGGCCACGCGGGCGCTCGCCGTCCTGCTTGCGGGGGGCGCCGCGGAGGCGGCCTCGCGCCTCCTGACGATCCAGGCGAGCGCCAGCGGTCTGCCCTGGATCGCGGTGCGGGCCGAGTGCGCGCGCTGGGCCGTCCTCGTAATCGGCTGGTTGTTGCCGGTGCCCGGCGGGTTGCTGGCGGTCGCGACGATCTGGTCGCTTGCCGCCGCGGCGGCTGCGCTTGTCTTCGTGGTTCACGCAAGGACAACGTCGGCCTCGCCGGCCGGCGTTCGATGATGCGGATCGCGCTGCTCGGTCCGGCGAATTCGATCCACCTGCGACGCTGGGCCAACGCGCTGGCGTCACGCGGTCACGCGGTGCGCTTGCTGTCGCAGCACCCTGTCGAGCCGCGCGACCTGCACCCGGCGATCCAGGCCGAGTGGTTGCCGCACTGCGGCACCAAGGGATACCTGCTCAATGCGCCGAGGCTGCGTGCCAGCCTGTCGGCATGGCGGCCCGACGTTCTTCATGCCCACTACGCGAGCGGTTACGGCACGACCGCCATGCTGTCCGGCTACGCTCCGTGCCTGCTGTCGGTCTGGGGCAGCGACGTCTTCGACTTTCCGTACCAAGGCCCGTTCAGGGCATGGCTGCTGCGCAGGAACCTTCGAAGCGCGGTCGCACTGACATCGACCAGCGAAGTCATGGCGCATCAGGTCCGGCGCCTCACGCCGGAGCGACGCGACATCGCGATCATCCCGTTCGGCGTCGATCTGCAGAGATTCGCTCCGACCGGTTCACGCCGGCCCGACGGGCCGTTGACGATCGGGATCGTCAAGTCGCTCGCACCCAAGTACGGCATCGATCTCCTTCTGCGCGCGTTCGCGGGCATGAGACAGGATCCCGATCTGCGGGCGGCGGCACTTGCATTTCGCCTCGTGATCGTCGGCGACGGCCCGGAGAGGTCGGCATTGCAGGCGTTGGCGCGAACACTGACGATCGAGGCCGTGACCACTTTCACGGGTGCGGTGTCGCACGACGAGGTTCCCGGGTGGTTGAACGGCTTCGACATCTACGCAGCGCCGAGCCGGCTCGACAGCGAGAGCTTCGGGGTTGCCGTCATCGAGGCGAGTGCCTGCGCCGTGCCCGTCGTGGTGACCGATGTCGGCGGCCTGCCGGAAGTCGTGATCGCCGATCGGACCGGGCTCATCGTTCCGCGCGAGGATGTGCCTGCGCTGCAGGCCGCATTGAAGCGTCTGCTCCTCGACGACGGTCTGCGCGAGAGGCTCGGCAGCGAGGGTCGCCGGCACGTGGCTCGCACGTTCGACTGGGAGCACTGCGTCGACCTGATGGAGCGCTGCTACGAGCGCACCTTGCAGAAGGCGACGGGCGCGTGAACATCCTGCTAGTCAACCACTACGCCGGGTCGCCGCGCCACGGCATGGAATTCCGACCGTATCACTTTGCGCGCGAATGGGTGCGGGCGGGGCATCGCGTGCATATCGTCGCGGCTTCGTTCTCCCACGTGCGGAGGCGGCAGCCGGAGATGCCTGAAGCGGACGATGCGGCGTTCGACGAGTCGATCGACGGGATCGACTACCGCTGGCTGCGGACGCCGGAGTACACGGGCAACGGCATCGGCCGGGCCGTCAATATCGCGGCTTTCCTGGGCCGTCTCTGGGGCACCTCCAAGCAGTTGGCGAGCGAGTTCCGGCCCGATGTGGTCATCGCTTCGAGCACCTATCCGATGGACATCTGGATCGCCCGCCGGATCGCGCGGATGGCCGGTGCCAGCCTGGTCTACGAGGTGCACGACCTCTGGCCCGCGTCGCCGATCGAGCTGAGCGGGATGTCGCCGTCGCACCCGTTCATCCGCCTGTGCCAGAAGGCGGAGAACGACGCCTACCGCGATGCCGACGTTGTCGTCTCGATGCTGCCGCGCGTGGCCGAGCACATGCGGCAGCATGGCCTCGACCTGCGCAAGCTGCACATCGTCCCGAACGGCGTGGCGCCGGACGACTGGGCCGGCGAGCTGGCGCCGCTCGACGCGCCGTTGGCAACGCACCTTGATGCCGCGAAACAGGCGGGGCGCACATTGGTGGGGTATGCGGGCTCGCACGGCATCCCGAATGCCCTCGACGTGCTGATCGACGCCGCGCTCCTGCTGAAGGACGAGCCGTTCGCGTTCGTTCTCGTTGGCGACGGCCACGAGAAGGCCGGGCTGGCCGCGCGCGTTCGCGGCGAGAAGCTGAGCCACGTGGCCCTGTTCGACCCAATTCCGAAGGTGCAGATTCCGGCCTTTTTGGGCGCGCTGGATATCGCCTACATCGGCTGGCAGCGTGTCCCGATCTACCGGTTCGGCATCGCCCCGAACAAGCTGATGGATTACATGATGGCCGGCTGCGCGGTCCTGCACTCCGTCGAAGCCGGCAACGACCCTGTGGCCGAGGCCGGCTGCGGTCTGACGGTCGCGCCGGAGTCGGCCGAGGCGGTCGCGGCCGGCCTGCGCGACCTCGCGGCACGCACGCCCTCAGAACGGGCGACGATGGGCGCGCGTGGGCTCGCGTTCGTGCTGGCGCATCACACCTACCCCGTCCTCGCACGGCGCTTCCTCGATGCGGTCGCTCGACGGCCCGAGCCATGACACCGCAGCCACCGCGCACCGAGCCGGACGCTGTCGCCGAGCGCTATGCGCGGCGTGTCGATGGCGACCGCTACAGCGCTTCGAATCCGGATGTCCGGATGACCCTCGAGGAGCGCCAGCGGGCGATCCTTCGGCTGTTCGCGCGGCGCGGCTGGCGCGATCTCTCAAGGCTTCGCCTGCTCGAGGTCGGCTCCGGTGGCGGCGCGAACCTGCTCGAGCTATTGCAACTCGGCTTCGCGCCGGAGCAGCTGACCGGCGTCGAGCTGCTGGCCGCCCGCCACGCTGCAGCGCGCGCTGCGCTGCCGCCCGCCGTGACCTTGTTCGAGGGCGACGCGACCGCCCTCGACCTGCCGCCCGCTTCGCAGGACATCGTGCTGGTCTCGACGGTGTTGTCGTCGCTGCTCGACGATGCGTTCCAGCAGCGCCTGGCAGAGCGCATCTGGCACTGGGTTCGGCCCGGCGGCGGCGTGCTCTGGTACGACTTCACCGTCGACAACCCGCGCAATCCCGACGTCCGCGGCGTGCCGCTGCGGCGCATTCGCGAGCTCTTTCCGGACGCTTCGATCGAGGCCGAGCGGGTGACGCTCGCTCCCCCGCTCGCCCGCGTCGTGAGCCGCTGGCATCCGGCGCTCTACACTCTTTTGAACAGCCTGCCGATGCTGCGCACCCATGTGCTGGCCTGGCTCGCGAAGACCTGACATGCCTGCAGCCCCGCCGTTCCTGCCCTTTGCGAACCCCGAGATCGGCGAGGACGAGATCGCCGAGGTCGTCGACACCTTGCGCTCCGGGTGGCTGACCACCGGGCCGAAGACGAAGCGCTTCGAAGCGGACTTCGCCGCGTTCCTCGGCGAGCCCGGCCTGCACGCGCTGGCTGTCAACTCGGCGACCGCCGGCCTCCACCTGGCGCTCGAGGCGCTCGGCATCGGCCCCGGCGACGAGGTGATCACGACAACCCACACCTTCACCGCGACGGCGGAGGTGGTCCGTTATCTCGGCGCCGACGTGGTGCTCGTCGACATCGACCCGGAGACCCTCTGCATCGATCCGCGCGCGGTCGAGGCGGCGATCACGGCGCGAACCAAGGCGCTGATCCCGGTCCACTACGGCGGCCGCGCGGCCGACATGGCGGCC
>JBDSAB010000490.1:0-3389 GCA_039922395.1 Caldimonas sp. | reverse complement strand
CCGATTTCGTCCACCGGCAGCGGCTGGCCCTCATCGCCCTGCACCCGCAGACTGACACCAGGCAGCGCAAAGCCGACCGTGCCGCCGCGCCGCTCGCCATTTTGGTAAGGGTTGGACGTCAGCATGGCGGTTTCAGACATGCCGTAGCGCTCCAGGATGGTGTGGCCGGTGCGTGTCTGCCATTCGAGGAAGGTATCCAACAGCAGCGGCGCCGACCCGGCGATGAACAGCCGCATGGTGCGGCAGGCGTCCAGCGTCAGGCCAGGCTCGGCCAGCAGGCGCACATACAGCGTCGGCACGCCCATGAACACGGTGGCTTCGGGCAATTTTTCAATCACCTTTTTCGGATCGAATTTCGACAGCCAGATCATCTTGCTGCCGTTGAGCAGCGCGCCGTGCAGCGCCACGAACAGGCCGTGCACGTGGAAGATCGGCAGCGCATGGATCAGCACGTCGCCGGGCCGCCAGCCCCAGTACTTCTGCAAGGTCCGGGCGTTGCTCAGCAGGTTGCCGTGCGAGAGCAACGCGCCCTTGCTGCGCCCGGTCGTTCCGCTGGTGTACAGGATCGCCGCCAGCTCGTCGGCGCTGCGCAGCGCCGGCTTGTGCGTGTCGGCGTGGTGGGCGGCGCGTTCTAGCAGGCTGCCCTGGCGCTCGGCCCCGAGCGTGAAGACGTGCGCGGTGCCGGCCTTGAAGGCGATCTGCGAAATCCGCGCGAACCGCTCCGGCGTGCAGACGACGACGCTCGGCTCGGCGTTGCCGATGAAGTACTCGAGCTCCGCGGTCTGGTACGCGCTGTTCAGCGGCAGGTAGACAAGGCCGGCGCGCAGCACCGCGAGATACAGCAGCAGCCCCTCGACCGACTTCTCGGTCTGCACCGCGACACGCGCATCGGCCGGCAGCTCGAGCGAGTCGAGCAGGTTGGCGAGCATCGCGGTCGCGCGCTCGAGGTCGCGCCAGCTGTAGCGCAGCAGCGGACCGTCGGCGGTCTCGATCGCGGTCGCGTCGAGGTCGGCGGGAAAGGCCTCCCGCAGGGCGACGAACAGATTCCCGTTCACTCGAGCTTCGCACCGGAGCTCTTGACGACCTCGGCCCAGCGCTTGGTCTCGCTGGCGACGAACTTGCCGAACGCGTCGCCGTACAGGTTGGGCACCTCGGCGCCGAGACCGTTCCAGAGGTTCTTGATCTCGTCGCTCGCGAACGCCTTCTGCAGCTCGGCCTCCATCTTGTCGACGATGTCCTTCGGCGTGCCCTTCGGGGCCCACAGGCCGTACCAGGTCGAGACCTGGTAGCTCGCGAGGCCCGCCTCCACAGAGGTCGGGATGTCGGCAAAGCCGGGTGCCCGGCGTTGCGAGGCGACCGCGAGCGCGCGGATGCGGCCGTTCTTGATGTGGGTCGCCGACGAGCCGAGGCCGTCGAACAGCATGTCGACCTGGCCCGCGATCAGGTCCTGCAGCGCCGGGCCGGCGCCGCGGTACGGGATGTGGGTGATGAAGGTGTTGGTCTGCAGCTTGAACAGCTCGCCGGCGAGGTGGTGCGACGTGCCGTTGCCCGCCGATGCGTAGTTCAGCTTGCCGGGGTTCTTGCGCAGGTACTCGATCAGGCTCTTCAGATCCTTCGCGGCGACCCGCGTCGGATTGACGACGACGACCTGCGGCACGCTGGCGAGCAGCGCGACCGGGATGAAGTCGGATTCGAGGTTGTAGTCGAGCTTCGGGTACATCGACGGCGCGATCGTGTGGTGCACCGCGCCCATGAAGAACGTGTAGCCGTCCGGCGCCGCCTTCGAGGCGAGCGTTGCGCCGACGGTGCCGCCGGCGCCGCCGCGGTTGTCGATGACGATCTGCTTGCCGAGGTTCTTGGTCAGCACCGCGCTCAGCGGGCGCGCGAACGCGTCGGTGCCGCCGCCGCTCGGGAACGGCACGACGACCGTCACCGGGCGGGTCGGCCAGCCGCTGCCCTGCGCGTGGACCAGCGGGCTCGCGAGCAGCGCGCCGGCGCCGACCACCAGCCTGCGGCGCGTCGCGCCGTGAAGGGTGAGGGGTGAATGCATGGGACTTGTCTCCGTCGTGTTGTGGGTGAGAGCGGTCAGAGCAGCGCGCCGATCGCGCGCGAGTGCGCCACTTCGGCGCGCAGGAACTTCTCGTGGTGCACCTCGACCTTCTGCAGGTCGTAGAGGTAGTTGACCATCATGCCAAAGGATTGCCGAACCCCTTTGGCCGACAGGTCGCCGCAGTGATTGAGGCGCTCGAGGCGGGCGCCGTTGTCGAGGTGAAAGCGGGCGACCGGGTCGCCCTGCGGCGTCGGCGACACGCTCGCCAGATAGACCGCGGCGAGGCGGGTCAGCGCCTGGCCGACCGGCTCGGGCAGCGTGCGCAGGATCGGCGCGTTGGCGAGCCGGTTCAGGTCGCCGCCGAACGCTTCGTCGACGGTCGCGCGCGCTTCGTCGAGGTGCTCCTGGCGGGCGCGCGGCAGGCCGTCGCAGACGGCCCCGGCGCGCACCCAAGCGGCAAAGCCGGGGATCGGTGACAGCGTGCAGAACGTGCGCAGCTGCGGCAGCTCGGCCGCCAACGTCTCGGCGACCCGCTTGATCAGGAAAGTGCCGAGCGAGACGCCGCGCAACCCCGGTTGGCAGTTGCTGATCGAATAGAACGCCGCGACCTTGAAGGTGCTCGGCGGCAGCGGCGTCGCCTTCTTGTCGATCAGCGGCGCGATCGCCTGCGGCATCTCCGGCAGCAGCGCGACCTCGACGAAGATCAGCGGCTCGCCCGGCAACTGCGGATGGAAGAACGCGAAGCAGCGGCGGTCCGGCTGGAGGCGGCGGCGCAGGTCGTCCCAGCCGTCGATCGCATGCACCGACTCGTGCCGGATGATCTGCTCGAGCAGTTGCGCGGGCGAGTTCCAGTCGACCCGCTGCAGCTCGAGAAAGCCGGGGTTGAACCAGCTCGACAGCAGGTGCTGGAAGTCGGCTGCAAGGGCCTGCAGCTCGGGCTGCTTCGGCAGCCGCGGCAGCAGCGCATGCCGCATCGCGACGATGCTCGCGGTGCCGCCGGGCAGCCGGTTGATCCGCCGCAGCAGCTCCTGGCGCGGCGGCTCGGCGAGCTGGCCGAGGCGGACCAGGTTGGCTGCGTTCGGGTTGCTCGCATAGGCCTGTGCGCCCTGCAGCACGGCCTTCGGATCCGGGCTGAAGTCGATCGAGAGGCGCTCGAAGAAGGTGCTGCGCTGGTCGTCGGGCAATCGGTTGAAGCGGTTGACCAGATCACGCGCAATGCTCGCGCTGTTCGCCTCGCCGCGCTCCGACAGCAGGCGATGGCAATCGGTCAGCAGGGTGCGCAGCGTGCGGTCGTCGACGACGCGCTTGGCCGCTTCGCGCAGGGTGTCAAGCATGGCGT
>JBDSAB010000489.1:0-23233 GCA_039922395.1 Caldimonas sp. | reverse complement strand
GAACGTCTCGCCGTAGCAATCCCACGCCTGCGCGTCTTTCGGCGTCCAGACCGGTTCGGGGTCGCTGCGGAAGGCGACCGCGTGGACCGGCAAGTTCCGGTAGATCGCGCCCGACTTCAGCATCACGTCGTTGCGTCGCTTGTGCTCTTGGCGGCGCTGGACGAGCGCCGTCGCGCCGAAGCATTCGACGATCGCCTTGCGCAGCGCCTTGCCGCCGTCGATCACCCACAGCCGCATGCGTTCGGGGTGCAGACCGCGATCGATCAGATCGGCCAGCAGCGAACGGACCATCCGCGTGGCCTCGGTCGAGCCCTCGCGCAGACCAAGAACGTGCTTGTTCCCCTGGGCATCGATGCGCAACACGACCAACATGGCGCGGTCGCGAAAGTGAATGCCGTCGATCATCACCACGGGCAGGTCCAGGGCGTCAAGCGGTCGGTGCAGCCACTCGTCGAGCTGGTCCTGGCTGAGCGCCACGAAGGGCCGCGACACGGCGCTCTTGGAGGTGCACAGCGCCGCTTGCGGGGGCGGCAAATCATCCAAGGTGCCGGCATAGCGCCGCGTCGATACACCCGCTGCGATCGCTGTCATCGTGGCCGCGTTCAACGGGTCTGCAGCGGCCGCCCAGGCAAAGCTGGGTAGCTCGGCTCACCCGCATCGATGGCACGCGCCCGCGAACGCTTGATGGCGATACGCTGGCCGCCGAGCACAACACGGCTGCTCGTGCTGCCTCCGCGTAAAGCGCGGCGCGATGGATCGGGCACGTTCTTGGCGCCGCACAGCGCCACCCGATCGGCCTCCAGCATCTGCGCCAGCACTACGCGGCCGGCTTGAATGCACAGGCCGTAGAAGGCATGCTTGACGTCCCGAAGAACGCCCTGAACGGACAACGAGATCTGCCCCTCGGCAGCCGGCAACCCGCAGTGCGGGCTTCGTGCGAGACTTCATCTCGGTGGTTCCTTTCTTTGCTTGGCAGCACCTGCATGGTCACATGCAGGCGAAAGGAACCGCCACCTCTAGATCACGCGTTCAACAGGGCTCGGGACATCGCCCGCCTTTCGGATCGACGACGTGATCGATAACCCATTGCAACTGACGGACTGGATGGATGCTGGGGTGCGTCCGACCCGTGGTGGCGTCTACGAGCGCCACTCGCCGGCCGGACCCTACGCCTGCTGGGACGGGCGGCACTGGTATGCCGACGCAGCGACGCCCGTTCAAGCTTCCCGAAAGCACGGGCTCAGCACCCACCAGGCTATCCCCTGGCGAGGCGTCGCAGAACCGACCAGCGCACGCTGCGCAACCTGCCGAGGCCACAGCGTCCTGGACCGAGGTTTCGATGAGGACGCGGCGCGCGACCTGATCGAAGAGTGCCCCGATTGCTGAGCTCAGGCCGCTTTCTTGCGAGCCGTCTTCTTCGCGGCCGCCTTCTTCGCCGGAGCAGCGACCTCGGTCTTCGAAGCCTTTGAGGATGCAGCACCGCCTGACTTGACACCGGGCTTCTTCGCCCCAAGGCTCTGTCGGAGCAGCTCGGTCAAATCCACCACGTTGCTGCTGGCAGCCGGTGCCTCGTCCTCGAGCGCCGTCACCTTCTCGGTCTTTCCCGCGGCGACCCGTTGCGCCGCGAGCGCATGAATGGCGGTCGTGAACTTGTCGGAAAAGTCCTCCGGCTTCCACGGACCCGTCATCTCCTTGATCAGCTGACTGGCCATCTTGAGCTCGGTCTCCTTCAACGAGGCGCCCTTGCCGCCGGCCGGAAACTCGATCTCGTCCCGCGGGCGCAACTCTTCGGCCCACCGGATCGTGTTCATCAGCAATGCGTCGCCGTCCGGAATCAGCGCAGCGAGGCGCTCCTTCGTGTGCATGACCACCCGGGCCACGCCGATGACCTTCGCCTCCTTCATCGCCTCGCGCAACAGCGCATAGACCTTTTCGGCTTTTGCCAGGGGAGCCAGGTAATACGGGGTCTCGAGGAACGTGAACGGGATCTCGGTGGCCGACACGAAGGTCTCGATCTCGATCGTCTGCGTGGACTTCGGATACGCGGCCTTGATCTCGTCCTCGCTCAGCACGACGTACTCACCGTCTTCCTGCTTGATGCCCTTGACGATGTTGTCCTTGTCGATCTCCTTGCCGGTGCGCTTGTTGACCCGCTTGTAGCCCACCGGGTCCATCGTGCGCTTGTCGAGCCAGTCGAAATCGATCCCGGTGGACTGCGAGGCCGGATACAGGGCGACCGGGACGTGCACCAGCCCAAAGCTGATCGCCCCTTTCCAGATGACTCTTGGCATGTGCAGCCTCGGCGCGCAGTGGTAGAGCGTCGATGATGTGCACCCGCCGGCCACGCGGCAACGACGAGACGGCGCAATGTGCTGTCGGCCATCACCTACGGCACGACAAATGCGGGACGCTACCGCTCATCGGCCCGTGGCTTGCTGAGAGGTCCGGCCACCTCCTCAGGACCGCATGGATCACATTCACTCGCAGGCGCCCTCGGAATCATGGCGTGCGCTGTGATCACGCGGTGCGAAGAATTTACTTCCGCGCCAGGAGGGCGACGACTGCGTCGAACAGCGGGCCCCCAGTTCGGCTGGCTTCCAATTCGCGCCTCAGCGCTTCGAGGTCGGTACGTGCCTCGTCCGGATGCCCGGACCGAGCCAGCAACAAGCCCTCGACGTATCGCCACAGGGGTTGCTGCGAAGCATCGAGGTCGTTGCGCGAGAAGAGCCAACGAAACGTGTCGAGCGCTTCGGCCGGCGGTACCGCCTCGGTGAGCCGCCGACCTTCCGGCTCTCGGTACGCGCGCGCATAGAGATAGCTCCACACCCGCGGCTTGTGCTGGGGGTCGAGCGTCTCGCCGCGCTTGCGCATCTCGTTCAACACGCGCAGCGCCTCGGCGGCCAGGCTCTCGCTCGTGATCATCATCCCCAACTGAAGATTGCGCACGAAGGCGACGTCTCGGCGTTCGGCCAGCGCGATCTCGAAGTGCTTCAGCGCTTCCGATTGCTGGGAGCTGCCCCGCCGCAGCATCCAGTTCGCCCACATCGCGTGGCCGTAGACGTTGCGAGGGTCCACATCGACGGATCGCCGAAAGCTCGACTCCGGATCGACCGAGACGGTCCGGCCGTCGAGCCGGATCAGCGCATCGGCCCAGCCGAGATGCGCGTGCAGGTCGCCCGCCCGTGGACCCGAGGCCCCTGCCACCAGCGCCTGTGCGAGCACAGGCTTCAGAGGCGCGACGAGCTGCTCGAACGTCGTGTGGCCGACCGTCACCCTGCCCTTGCGCAACCAGGCCATCGCGCAATCCTCGCGCGCAACTCGTGCCTGGGACGGCGCGTCCGGCAACGTGCCGATCTTTGTCAGCTCGGCAAACGCTTCCTGGTATGCGCCGCCTTGGCAGAGTTCAAGCGCGCGAGCGGCATCGGTCATGAGCTGCTTCTGCGCCGCCGTCCGCGCCGCCGCTTCGCTGCGCGCGGCTGCCTGCTGCCAGCCCACATACGAGATCGCCGCGACGACCAGCAGGCCCGCAATCGCGCCGATGACGACCCACTTCTTGCGACCCGGCGACGCCATGCTCGCGACACGAGCAACCGTCTCGGCCACCACCTCGCCACGCGGCTGAAGCAGCGTCACGGCAAGCAGGTAGGCCGGGATGCGGTCGCGTGGCGTTTCGGTGACGATGACCGGCAGCAAGCGGCCGGCCGGACGCGGCCAACGCTGCTCGACGAGCCCGAGCTCGGTCAACGTATAGCTCCCGGGCGCCACCGACTCGGGTGTGACCAGGAAGATGAAGAGCTCGGCGTCCTCGACCGCTTGGCGGATCTCGCGATGAAACGTCTGCCCCGGCGGCAGGTCGTCTCGGTCGTAGAAGACCTCGTGCCCCTCGGCCTCGAGCGCAAGCTTCAGTCGCTCGGCGACATCCCGCCGCACCGAGGGGTAGGACAGGAAGATCTTCATGCTGCTTCGCGTCGACCTAAACCAGCTCGAACGTCAGTCCCGAGCGCTGCCTCAGTCGCTGAATCAGTCGGTCGCCCAGGATCGTGGCGGGGGTCCAGAAGCCGCCCGGCGGCGTGCCTTGCGGGACGTCGAGTGCGAGGCACGCGGCGGCCTGGCCGAGCATCTTGCCGGTGGACCCGTAGCCGGGATCGCGATCGCCGGTGACCTGGGTGCGAATCTGGCGGCCGTCCCGGGCCGTGCCGACGAAACGCAGGTCGAAGCCGCCGTCGCGTTGTTCCGAGGGGCTCGGGCCCTCACCGGGTTTGGGAAGGACGAAACGCTCGAGCACGCCACGCAGCGGGGCGACAGCGCCCGCGAGCATGAAGCCGGCGAGGCCGGCCGTCGTGGCGGCGCCCGCGAGCTGGCCCTTCAGCCCACGACCCATCAGCATCGCCTCGTCGTACGTGAAGTCGGCGCCGTACGCCTGCCCCGACAAGGCGTTGGTGCGGTGAACGATGCGCGTGTTGATCGCGCCCATCACGAATGGTGCGATCCAGGCGCCAAAGTCCGCGTCAAACTCAACGCCCCTGACCTCCGGCTGCCGCACCGTCGGCGCCGTCGCGGCCGGGCACAGCGAGTACGGATCGGCCAGCTCCTTGCGCAGCGCAGGATCGGCGGCGGCCTCCTTGACGACGTTCATCAAACTGGCGACCGTTCCACCGGAGAACCCGCCGCGCATCACCTTGACGCGCATCTTGACGCGCGCACACGGCGCGGCGAACCGGCTCATCGCCTGGCTCTGCAGAAAGTGCACACCCAGGTCGGACGGGATCGAGTCGAAGCCGCAGCAATGCACGATGCGCGCGCCCGACTTGCGTGCCGCCGCCTCGTAGCGCTCCACCATGCGGCGGATCCATTGCACCTCGCCGGTCAGGTCGCAGTAGTCGGTGCCGGACTCGGCGCAAGCCCTGACCAGCGGCTCGCCGTGAAGCGCGTACGGGCCGACGGTCGAGACCACGACGCGCGTCGACGCGCAGAGCTTGCGCAGCGCGGCGTCGTCGGCAGCGTCCGCAACGACGAGCGGCAGCGTCGCGGCCTCGGGCCCCAATGAAGCGCGCAGCGCTTCGAGCTTTCCTTTCGAACGCCCGGCCGCGGCCCACTTGAGCTCTCGATGCGTGCCGAACTCCTCGAGCAGGTAGCGGCAGAGGATCTGGCCGACGAAGCTCGTCGCACCAAATGCGATGACGTCCAAGGGAGGTGCGCGCATGCGGCGATTCTGCTCGACCATCGATCACGGCAGCGTGCCGTCACCCGTCTCGTTGCGCTGAACTCTTCCGTCCCGGGCTCGTCCCTTGCTTGCCGTCGGACGAACTAAGGAGCATTCATGGTTTGGGTACGTGCAGGCATCACACTGGCCGCTGTCTTGGCCACCGCGTTCTGGCAACGGGGCGTCGCGGCAAGGACCCATGATTCGCACCGCCACAGCGGTCTCGAGGATGGGCATCATGTATCGCGGCCGCAGCGAAGGATCGGACCCGGGCACCCAGCCGCACCGCTCACTCGTTCGCTTCTCGAAGAGCCCGCATCGAAAGAGCTTGCGCTCGCATTGGCCAGCACGGCCTGGCTCGTGCCGGCCTTGATGAGCCGTTCCACGGCTCCGTCGCCCAATCACCCACGGATCCTGCTTTGGTACAAGAGCTTGCGACAGCCGCCCTGGAAGCCGCCGGACCTCGCGATTCCTCTGGCCTGGTTCGGCATCGAAACCTGCCTCGCCGCTGCGGCTTACCGGCTCCTTCGCAGGCCCGGCAGCCCTGCGCGCAACGCCGCGCTCGGTTGGCTCGCAACGAACGTCGTCAGCATCGGGGGCTGGAGCTGGCTGTTCTTCGGGAGGCGCAACTTGGCGATGAGCACGGTGGCTTCCGCTGGCTTGATCGGGACGAGCGTCGCCTACGTCGCCGCCGCGCGCAAGGAGGACCCGACGGCCGCCGCCCAAGGACTTCCCTTGGTCGCCTGGGTCGCCTTTGCCACCGTGCTGACCGCGTCGATCTGGCGCCGCAATCGATAGGAAGAGATCGCCTCACAAGACGGCGGCGATTGCTCGTTCGAAGCGACTTGTCGTGCAGACGGCTACTGGTACACCAGCGTCCCGTCGTCCAGATCGGCGACCGGCAGCTCTTCCTTCTCGATCCAATAGTCCTGGCTGTGCAGCCAAGGCGCATGGCTCCCCTGGCGCGGCAACAGACCCACGCCGCGGACCAGGTAGCCGGGGTTGAAGTTCTCCGGATCCACCCACGGTTTGAGGGCCATGCCGGCATCTTGCGGGCGCAGGGCCGGCACGACGAATGGGGTGCCGAGCGCATCCATGTGCGTGAGCAACCGGCATATCAGGGCGCTCACCAGGTCCGCGCGCAGTGTCCAACTGGCGCGGAAGTAACCGAAGACCCACGCCATGTTGGGTACGCCGGTGAACATGGCGCCGCGCCAGGTGATGGTCTCGCCGAAGTCGAGTGGCTGGCCGTCGACGCTGAATCGGATGTCCCCGAGGACGCTCAGGTTGAAGCCAGTGGCGGAGACCACGATGTCGGCCTCCAGCACCTGCCCTGATTTCAGCTGGATACCTCGTTCCGTGAAAGTCTCGATGTCATCCGTGACGACCGAGGCCTTGCCTTCGCGGATGCTCTTGAACAGGTCTGCGTTCGGCACAAAGGCGATGCGTTGCTGCCAAGGCCGATAACGAGGGCTGAAGTGCCTGTCGACGTCAGCGTCGAAGCCGGAGCCGAGCGCCGCTCGCACCCCGTTCAGGAGATCGCTCCGCACTGCGTCGGGCTCGGTGGCACAGCGACGAATGAAGGCGGCCTGGTCGAACAGGACCTTGCGCCGAACGATCTCGTGCGTCCATTCAGGCGGGATGTCCAGCTGTCGCAGCGTGTCGGCCAGATCGTTCGCATTGCGGCCCGTGATGTAGAACGTGGGCGAGCGCTGCAGCATCGTGACGCCCGCACATTGGTCGGCGATCGCCGGGATCAACGTCGCCGCGGTGGCGCCCGAGCCGATCACCACCACCTTCTTTCCGTCAAGCTCGAGGTCATCGGGCCACGTCTGTGGATGCACCAAGCGGCCTTGGAAGCGCTCCATACCCTGCCACTCGGGCGTGTAGCCCTCGGCGTGGCGGTAGTAGCCCTGGCACATCCACAAAAAGCTGGCGGTGAACTGCACCCGTTCCGACTGCCCATCGGAACTCTGGCGGATGACCTCGAGCTGCCAACGGCGGACTTCGGTGGACCAGGCCGCGGACCGGATCCAGTGCCGGTAGCGGATGTGCGACGCCAGCGCATTCTCGACAATCACCTCATTCACGTATCTCAGGATCTCGGCGCCGGTGGCGATCGGCGGGCCCATCCATGGCTTGAATCCGTAGCCGAAGGTGAACAGGTCGCTGTCAGAACGGATGCCTGGGAAGCGATGGGTACGCCACGTGCCGCCGAAACTGTCCTGCGACTCCAGCACGACGAACGACTTGGACGGACACTGATGCTGCAAGTGCCAGGCCGCTCCGATGCCTGAAATGCCGGCGCCGACGACGACAACATCGAAGTGTTCGCTGATGCCCGAGGGCGCTGAGCTGAGCGTCATGGCCTGCACCGGTTCGTTGGATCGGGAATCGTTATTCACGAAGATGAACTCAAGTGTGACAGGCCCTCAAAGCGGGCTATCGCAGGTGCGTGCTTGTGGCCGAGTGCAAGCAACCCTGCGAGACAGCGCGTTCGCCCGCAGCAGTGTCCAAGCCGAGCATCAGCGCCAGGTTCTGCACGGCGGCGCCCGAGGCGCCCTTGCCGAGGTTGTCGAAGACGGCGCTGAGCAGAATCTGGTCATGCGCGTCGCTGCCGAAGACGGCCAATTGCAGGTCATTGCTGCCATTGAGCGCCTGGGGGTCCAGTCGCGTCATCGCACCGGTCTGGACGGCATCGAGCACACGCACATGGCGTTGATCGCGGTAGCGCTGTGCGAACAGCTCTCGCAGCGCCTCGGCCGTCATCGGCCGGTGCAGCATCGACGCGTGCAGCGGGATGGTCAACGCGATGCCTTGCCGAAAGCTGCCGTAAGACGGCACGAACAACGGTCGACCCTGAAGGCCTGAATGCAGCCGGATTTCAGGCACGTGCTTGTGCTGGAGATCCAAGCCATAGGTCTGGAAGGCCAAAGCTGTTGCAGCGCCCGCGCCTTCGTGCACCTCGATGCCCTCGCGTCCGCGCCCGGAGTACCCGGACACGGCATGGATGCTCAGGGGCGCGTCGTTGCGCAGGCACCCGGCGTCGACCAACGGGCGCAGCAGAGCAATGGCGCCTGTGGGGTAGCAGCCTGGATTGCTGACGCGCAGCGCCTCGGCGATTCGAGCGGACTGCTGCGGCGCCATCTCGGGAAAGCCGTAAACCCAGTCCGCATCGTTCCTGTGCGCCGACGAGGCGTCGATGACACGCACGCGCGGATTGCGGATGCTGGCCACGGCCTGGCGCGCAGCCTCGTCGGGCAGACACAGCACCGCCACGTCGCAGTCATTGATGGCCACCGCACGCGCGGCGGCGTCCTTGCGCAAGCCCTCAGGCAGGGTGACGAGCGTGATGTCCTGACGCCCGGACAGTCGCTCCAGGATCTTCAGGCCGGTCGTGCCCTGGTCGCCGTCGATGAAAACGCTCTTGCTCAATTGAATGCTCCCATGGTGAGGAGCGAAGGTTGCAGCCTGTCTGAACATTGGTAAAGTTGAATCTACTGACGGCGACCTTCATGTTTCCTGAACCCACATGAGAGAACTGAGCCTCGACCAACTGCGCACGCTCGTGACGATCACCGAGCTGGGCTCGTTTGCCGCCGCCGCGCGCGTGTTGCACCTGGCCGCGCCGACCGTCAGCCTGCATGTGGCCGAGCTGGAGTCGCGCCTGGGTGCGGCGTTGCTCCTGCGCCAGCGCCAGCGCGTGGTGCCCACGGGGGTCGGTCAGGCGCTCGTCGATCGCGCCCGCCGCCTGCTCGTCGACGTCGATGCGGCGCTTGACGAAGTGGCCCGAACCGTCGAAGGCCGTGCCGGTCGGGTGCGCCTGGGGGCGTCCACCGGTGCGTTGGCCTGGCTGCTGCCGCAGGCGCTCGAGACCATCGGGCACGACCACCCCGGCATCGATGTGCAGGTGGCCGTGCTCACCTCGCAGGACGCTTTGTCCCGCGTACGGGAAGGCACTCTCGACATCGGCCTGGTGGCGCTGCCGCAGGCAGCCGTCAAGGGCTTGCAGATCGTGCCCTGGCGCCGCGACCCGGTGATGGCGTTCATGCCGCGCGCGTGGACCGTGCCGCGTGCGATCACGCCGGCCTGGCTTGCTGCCCGTCCGCTGATCCTCAATGACGCCAGCACCCGGTTGCACCGCCTGACGATGGACTGGTTCGCCGCTGCCGGCGAACAGCCGCAGGCGCGCATCGAACTGAACTTCAATGACGCCATCAAGAGCCTGGTGGCAGCCGGGTATGGTGCCGCGCTGCTGCCACGCGAGGAAGGCGCGGCGGGGTTGGATGCGCGCATGGTGGCCTCCCCACTCACCCCGCGACTGTGGCGCGCGCTGGGTCTTGCCTATCGGGCGGGCCATCCCGAGCCGGCCACGCGCTACATGCTCGAGGCGCTGGCTGCGATCCGGCAGCGTTGAGCGCGTTTCAAATGACCGCTGACGCCGGTGCCGCAGCGGCACCTTGGAAGGTGCTTCCGGACACGTCTTGCGCCTCGTACCCTCGGTTGACGTCCAGGCCGGTGACGCGCCAGTCGTGCGCCGGCAGCGCGACCGGATGCACGATCCGCTCGAACGAGCGCATCGGCCACACCACGCCGAAGCGGCGCTCGTGCTCGAAGGTATCGACCTCCGCCACCGCGCCGCGCGTGTTGACGAATCCTTCGAGCGTGAAGCGCATGCGGCGCAGGTAGCTGTCGGTGCGATCGATGCAGAGCGCGACGCGGTCGCTGGCAACCCGACCGAGGCCGGGGGACAACCACACGTCCACCACGTCGCAGACGCGTCCGTCGACGCGTTCGGTCCCGCCCATCTGCATCGCGAGGCCGCGATCGACCAGCCACAGCGGTCCGAGCAGAAACATCCCGTAGCCCTCGGCCACCAGCGCGGCGGCGTTCTGTGCGGACTCGTCGTTGCTGCGCTCGCCGTTGAACCACACGGCCACCTCGCCAGGTCGATCGGGGATCCGGCTGCCCCGCCGCCACGCCACCTGCTTGCGACCCATCGGCCCCGTGTAGGCCTGCGCGACGATCCCGGCCCCCGGCATCAGCCGTTCCTGCGAGCTGCCGCGGAAGCCGGCGTCGACGACCTCCGGCTGAATCCGGTTCACGAGGGGTCGCCATTCGCCGCTGTAGCTGACGTTGATGTCGTGAAGCTTTCGATAGGCGTCGAGGCCATGCGCGCGCGCACTGTCCCGAAGGCGCGATTCGGCATCGGCACCGCCGGTCGGCGCCTTCACCAGCGGCAGCGGCGAGCTGCAGCCGGCCGCGAGCCAAGGCAACGCCAACGCACTCAGCAGGGTTCGGCGGGTCAGCGGGTGCGCGGTCATCGTCATCCCTTCTTTTGGAGCACTGGTCGGCCGGATCACTAGCCCTTCTTCGCCCAGGCGCTGCACCAGCCCTTGACGCTGACCTGCTTGCCGGCGAACAGCGGGCAGGCGGCAGCCGCGTCCGTGGCCTTGCCCTGGTACAGCGCGCAGTTGCCGCACACCTGGCCGGCGGCGTACTTCGGAAACTTCTTGACGTCCGCCTTCGTGGCATCGGCCACGTAGCCGAGCGCGACCGCCTGCGGGCTGGTCTCGTCGACCATGGCCTGCGCGAATGCACCGGCGCCAACGCCGGCTGCACTCGCGGAAAGGGTCATCAGAAAGATTCGTCGGGTCGTGAGCATGAAAGTTCTCCTGAGGTATTTGAAAGAGCGCCAGTGCTGGCGTTATCGCAAGCTCTGCTGTTCGAAGCGGGTCCTGAACTCCTGCATGCGCGAGCGGTTCTTGCCCCAGTCGAAAAGGCCGAACAGCGAGCGCGACCGAAAGTCGATGCGCTGCGCCTCGGCATCGATTCGAAAGTCGACCTCGTCCCTGAAACCGACCGGCGTCGTGAAGATCGCGTTCAGCGCCAAGGGATCGCGGCGCAAGACGGTCGCTTCGGGAAACGTCGCCAGCGCGGCCTGCAGCAGAGCCATCGCACGTGTCGGCGCGCCCCTGTACCGAAGCGGCTCCAGGTTGCCGTTGCCGCGCGAGCTCACGCAGTTGCTGGGAAGCAGACAGGCCAGCTCCCGACTGCTCGAGTCGGGAGCCACCGCGGCGTCCCCTGGCGGGGTGGTTGCCGCACAGGCTCCCAGCAGGATCGCGATTGTCGAAACCGCAAGCCTGGATCTCAGTCGAACGTTCTTCACTTCAAAGCCCGTGTGAGCCTGAGCGTGCCGGCCTACTTGGGCAGCATGACGCTGTCGATCACGTGGATCACGCCATTGTCGGCAACGATGTCGGTCGCGGTGACCTTGGCGCCATCCACCATCACGCCGCCGGTGGTGCCCACCGTCAGCTCCGAGCCCTGCACGGTCTTGACCTTGCCGGCCTTCACGTCCTTGGCCATCACCTTGCCGGGGACCACGTGATACGTCAGCACGGAGGTCAGCTTGGCCTTGTCGGCGAGCAGCGCGTCGAGTTGCGCCTTGGGGATCTTGGCGAACGCTTCATCGGTCGGTGCAAACACGGTGAACGGACCCGGGCCCTTCAGCGTGTCGACCAGGCCGGCGGCCGTGAGCGCCGCGGCGAGGGTCTTGAAGTTGCCCGCGCCGACGGCGGTATCGACGATGTCCTTCGCTTGTGCCGACAACGCAGCGAACGACAGGACGGACATGGCGAGGATCTTCTTCATGGTGAGTTTCCTTGGTTGGAGGGTGTACGAGGGAATGAACACTGGGGAACGAAATCGAGGGTGAAGGCGCCGGCGAGCGATCAGGGCGCGGCGGCCGGCAAGAGCACCTTGTCGATCACGTGAATGACGCCATTGCCGGCGATCACGTCGGTGGCGACGAGGTTGGCGGTGCGGGCGCGACCGTCGGTGATTGCGAGGGTGGTGCCAACGGTGAACGCCGTGCCCTGAACGGTGGTGACAGCGGCCGGCTTGGGCAGCGCCGCGACCGCAGCAGCCCGTACGTTGCCGGCGACGACGTGGTACGTCAGGATGTTCGCGAGGCCGGGGCTGGCCAGCAATTGCGCCTTGGACAGATTGAGCTCGCCGAGTGCCGCAGTGAACACATCGTTGGTCGGTGCGAACACGGTGAAAGGGCCGGGGCTGCTCAGCGTCGTCGCCAGGTTGGCGGCGACCACGGCTTCGACCAGCACCGAAAACGCCGGGTTCAGCTTCGCCATCTGCACCACGTCGAGCACACCGGGCGGCACCAGCACCTTGTCGATGACATGGATCACGCCGTTGCTGGCGGCCACGTCCGCCGTGGTCACCATCGCCTGGTTCAGCACCTCGTCGGTGATCTTGACGCCTGCGGAGGTATTCAAGGCAAGGGTCGTTGCGGCACCCTCGAAGCTGTACAAAGTTGGCTGAGCTGAAGTCGCGCCGGCGGCTACCAGGTCCGCCGCCACCTTCTTCGTCGGCAGCACGTGGTACTGCAGGATCTTCGCAAGCGTCGGCCCGTCGAGCGCGGTGACCATCGCGGACGAGCTGGCGAAGCCGAGCGACGTCGCCAGCGCGCTGAACGCCGCATCGGTCGGTGCGAACACCGTCAGGTTCGAGGTGTCGGCGCTGAGTGCGGGCACCAAGCCCGCCTTGTCGGCGGCTGCCACCAACGCGGTGAAACCGCGCGCGGTGGCTTCGGCCGCGAGGGTGCCGGGAGGCGCGGGGTCGTCGCTGCCACCGCAGGCCGCAACCAGTGCAACGGCACAAACCGCAGTCCAAATCTTGAACAGACGAATCATCGTGAAGACTCCTGGATCGAGGCTGGGAGGAACACGGCGCTGGTCGTGAGACGAGCCGTGAGTGGATGGCTGAGCGGACTGGAATATGAACTGTTTAGTTCGCGGATGCGACTGTGTGGTCTTTTCGCATACTGATTAGTATCTATTTAGACCGAAAAGCCCAGGACCGGCTTTGCGCCGGCCTAAAATGGCCCATGGCCGGGGTCTCGTTCAAGTTGCAGGTGCGGCAAGTGCGCGAAGACGCCATCGTGGCGTCGGCAAACCGTCTGCTCGCCGAAAAGGGCTACGACGCCATGACCGTCGACGAAGTGGCAGCTGAGGTCGGCATCGCCAAGACCAGCCTCTACAAGCACTTCACCTCGAAGGAAGAACTCGCGGCGGCCGCGATGATCCGCGTGCTCGACCAGGCTCTCGCGTTCCTTGCCACGCTCGAAGCGCGCGCCAAGGTCTCGGCGCTAAGCCAGCTGAAGGCAGTCGCGCGCTGGGCCATGCAGGTGCAGCTGGCCGGCGAAATGCCTTCCTTGCCGGCACAGAACTCGACATTGCGGGCCGCGCTGATGGCCAACAAGACCTACATCGAGCGGCTGATCCAGGTGAGCGACAAACTCGGCGCATGGATTACCGCCGCCCAGAAATCTGGCCAGCTGAACCGCAAACTGCCCGCCGAGATCGTTCTCTACACCATGTTCGCGCGCGCCTGTGATCCCGTGCTCGGGCTACTGAAGTCGAACGCCGGCTACAGCGACGAACAGATCATCTCGATGTTGCTGACGACCTGTTTCGACGGCCTGGCCGGCCCCGCCGCGCAGCTCGCACTCGCTTGACCGCCGCCCGGGGTGCGAATCGTCGTGCCGGACGGACTGCTGCTGGCCCGGTTCCTGATGACGGCGAGCGCTACTGAGGTGTTGGCAGGATCGCCGGCGGCTTTCGGTCGGCGCGCCCCACCCACCAGCAGGCGGCGAAGATCACCAGCGCGCCAAGCCACACCTGGGGCCGTACGGCTTCATCGAAGAACAGCCATCCGAAGAGGGCCGCCCACGGCAGCGCAGTGAATTCCAGGACGCCGAGCGCCTGCGCTTCTGCCCCCGCATAGGCGCGGGCAAGCAACTGGATGCCGAGATTGCCCAGCAACCCGGCGAGTACCGCCAAGCCCAATGCCGACCAGGTCGGCAACGGTGCACCGACCGCGGCCGGCGACAGCAACACCATCGGGATGACGGCGCTGGTCAAGGTCAGCAATGTCGAGCCGTCCTTGGCGGCGCGCGCGCGCATCACGATCGCGGCCAGCGCATACGTCAGCGCCGCGCCGAGGATCGCAGCCAATGCCAAGGAACGCTCGCCGTCGAAGCTCGGCGCGCCCTGAACGGTCAGCAAGACGCCGGCGAAGCCCACGAGGGCAGCCGACACCATCGGCCCGCGCATCTTCTCGCCGAGAAACAGGTGGGCGAGCGGCGGGATCAGAAGCGGTGCGATGAACGACAGGGTGATGGCCTCCGCCATGCCGAGCCGGGTCAGGGCGAAGAAGAACAGAAAGGCGGTCACCGCGATCAGCGTACCGCGCAAAGCGTGAGCGGGCAGCATGTCCCGGGTCAGCCTGGGCCGACCTTGCCACCACCAGACGGCGAGCGCGAAGACCGTCCCGAACACGTAGCGACCCAGCACGGCATAAGCGACCGGATACGAGCGGGTCAGCTCCTTCACCGCAGCGTCGAGCGCGCACAGCGCCGCGATGCCGGCAGCAGCGAGAACGAAAGGTCGAGGCGACGGCACGCAGGCAGTTCAATGGGCGACAGGAGATCCGATGGCAGCAGATGGCTTGGGGGGCCCGCCGGCGATCGAGATCGACACCCATTGTGAAGGCCGGCGTCGATGGTTCGGTGACGCCGATCTGCCGCGCTACTCTTCGGAAATCGCCGCCTGTTGCAACGTCGCATCGAACACCAATCGACGCGGTGCGGTCGGCGTCCACGGGTTCCAGGTCATGCCGAGGGCGGCGTTGTTCGGGTCACCGGTGCGGATGAATGCGGCGAGGCTTTGCTGCATCACGTTGGAAAGCGCCAACCTGCCTGGCTTGTTGGCCTCGCTCCAGCCGAACGCTTCGAGGTTCATCGTGAAGTTGCCGAAGATGAAGGCCAGATCCTCGGCGTGCCACGCGCCGTAGACGTCATTCCATGGCGCGGGTTGTTCGTTCCACTTGAAGTTGTAGGCGTACAGCGGAACCTGCGGGTAGTACGCCGTGTTGCTCGCGTTCGACAAGCCCCAGAAGGCCGCCGTCGTGATGCTCGGCGCCGGAATGACACCGTTCGCGTTGTTGAACGTGTAGGTGTTGTAGTTGTCGACGGTCAACGGCGAGACGATGGTGGCGTCGACGACGTCTTGCAGCTGCAGCCCGGTCGTGGTCCCGAGGTAGGTGCCGTTCATCCACTTGACGCGGGTGTAGTCGTCGACCTTGAAGGCGGACGAGAAGAGCTTGCCTTCCTCGGCCGTGTTGCCGACCAGCTGGGGCACCTTGTTGAAGTTGCCGTTCCGGATCGCGGTCGACGCATTGGTCGGCAGCACGGTGCCGTCGGCGATCGGTGCGACGGTGCCCCACAGCGTCGCGGTCGTCGAACCCGGCTCGAAGGTGCGCGAGCCGGTGCCCCACTTGCCGCCGGTCGGATCGACCTGAATGCCGTAGAGATCGGCGGCGGTCTTGGTCATGACGTAGTTCCTGATCCACGCGGCGCTCTGCGCGGTTCGGAACGCATCGGCCGACGCCTTGTCGGTGGCGAGACGATCCTTGATCAGCAACGCGTTGATGATCGCATTCGACTTGTTCACGGCCGCCGTCGGCGAGCTGCCCCCGACTCCGCCGCTGAGCGAGACCGCCTTGTGAAAGAGGCCCGCCGCGAGGGGCGAAACGATCAGGGCGTTGACGTTCGTCGAGCCGGCCGACTGCCCCATGATCGTCACGTTACCCGGGTCGCCGCCGAAGGCGGTGATGTTGTTCTTGACGAACTTCAGCGACTGGATGAGATCGAGCAACGCGAAATTGCCGGAGTCGCGGATCGGATCGCCGGTGTTGAACGCCGGGTTGGCGAACCAGCCGAAGAGGCCGAGCCGGTATGCGACCGTCACGACGACGGCATTCGCGTTCTTCGAGAGATTGCCGCCGAGCAGCAGGGGATCGAATGCCGCGCCGACGACGTTGCTGCCCCCATGGATATAGACGATGACCGGCAACTTCGACGCGTCGGTCGTGCCGGCCGGACTCCAGACATTCAGATAGAGGCAGTCTTCCGAGCCGATCTGCTTGTAGAACGTTTCCCAGACTGCGCTGTAATCCTTGCCCTTCGGTGGCGGGCCGAAGAGGCCGCCGATCTGGCTGCAGGCATCGGCGTAGTCCTTGGCCGAGCGGACGCCCGTCCATGGATCGGGCGCTTGCGTCGGCTGCCAGCGCAGTGCGCCCACGGGTGGCTTCGCAAACGGCACGCCGCGCCACGACACGCTGTTTCCGTCTGCCTCGACGACGCCTTCGAGCTCACCGAACTCCGTCGCGCGAACGGTGTTTCCTGCGGCGCCTCCATCGTCATCGCCGCCGCCGCATCCGGCCAGGCCCAGGAATGCCGACGCACCGAGTGCGATGGCGACACGCTTCATGATGCTGCTGTTCAAGTCCAAGTCTCGCTCCGATAGTGCTTTCTTCAGAGTGCTCTACGGGTTCACGCAGGCAAACGAAGCAGCCGCATTGACGTCACCCGTGCCCTTGTAGGCCACCCATTTCGGGTAGTCGCACAGCGGCCTGCTGCGACCCGGCACGCCGACCGTATCGACGGTCACCTGATTGGCGGGCGCGAGGCCGCCCTCGGCCCACTGCTCCAGCGCGGTCAACGAGTCCCAGGTCGCATTGAACTGGCTGCTGATCGCGTGGCCGTACCCCGCGACCTCGTAGAAGCGCGCGAAGCTCGCGACTTGCTTGCTCCCGGACATCTGCACCAGGCGCTCGTAGTAGTCCTCAGTGGCTCGAGCGCTGACCAGCACGTCCTGCAGTCCGTGCGCGAGGAGCAACTTTCCGCCCCGCGCGGCGAACTCGGCAATGTCGGGAGACTGATCGATCATCCGGCTCAGTTCGCGCCAGCGCAGAGACCACTCGCTCTTCTGCTGGGGGTCGAACGAGAGCGGGTTGAACGTCAGGTCGCGCGTGATGATGTTCTTCAGCACCCCATCCAGCTGCTGGCTGATGTACGGCGCCGCGGCAGGCATCGGATTGGCGGGCTGCGCCGAACCGAGGTTGAGAAACACGATGGTCGGCTGCACCGGCGACGTCGACGTGATGCCGAGGTCTGCACCCCAGACGTTGTAGCCGGGGTACTCCTTGTTGCCGCGAGCCAGCGGGAAGGCGAAGCGGGCCGGCGCATTCATCGTGCGAACCGCCGCGATCTGTGCATCCGACAGGCAGCTGTCGCCGGTGTCGGCCCCGTTGGCGCAGCGCAGCGGGGATGCATTCAGCATCGCCGTCGCCGGATCGAACGCGGCGTTGCACGCGGCCTGGTTGCTGACGAGGCCGTCGATGACGCCGTCGAGCCCGTCGCAGGTCTGCATGGCCGACTGGAACAGGGCCAGACGTTTGTTGGCGTTGGGATACGCCCCTGGCTTCGACAGCGCAAGCGATGCCACCTGTCCGCCCAGCATGGCAGATGCCTGGTTCCAGGCGGGGTACCAGGCAATGGCGCCGTCCCAGTCCTGCGGCCAGCGCTGGATGCTCTGCAACGCCTCGCGGCCGCCGGTGGAGCCGCCCGCGAAATACGACTTCAGCGGCGGTCCGGCATACCGAGCCTTGATGACGTAGACCGCCGCATCTCGGGTCTTCTTCAAGGCGTCGCCGCCCCAGTTGGCCAACGCCTCGTCGTTCAGGCCGAACGAGCCGTCGAGCGAGCCGCGCGCGCCGCCTTGGTGACCCGAATCGCTGCCGAAAACCGCGTAGCCCCGCGTCACCGGCAGAGCCTTGTCCGTCGCGCCCGCTGGGACGTTGCCGATGACATTGGGAATGCTGCCGTCGAAGCCGCCGCCCCCATACATCAGCGCCTTCTGATTCCAATGGGTGGGCAGTGCGACCCGAAAGAGGATGTTGGGCGCCGAGGGGTCGAGTGGGGAGATGCGACCGTTCACGCGGCAGTGTTCAGCCACGAAAGCCGCGCCGGCGCCGGCGGCGGGGACGACGGTGGCGTTAAGCACCGAGCCGCCCAGGGTCGGCAACGCGATGGCGCTGGCGGGGATCGCCATGCCGGCCAGAGCCTCGCAGGACGCGGGCGTCTGCGCGATAGCCGCGGGCGCGGCGCCCGCCATCAGGATGAGCGTGGCCAAACCATGGCCTGACAAGCGGCCTGCCCGCAGGGCATGCAGTGAGTTCATATCGTCTCCTTTGAGAATTGATTGCATCCCGCGCGCGCCGACAGGCGATTGCTTTGGCGAGCACCCTCGCAGCAGATCGCTGCTGCACAAGACTCGTCCCGTCGCGTCTGGACAGGCTAAGCAGTGTCTTTGCATGAGCCGGTCGCTTCAATGTTCGTGCGACACACACCGGGCCCAAGGAGGTGTTCTCTCCGGCCACCGCACAAACCCTAGTCCCTATCGAATTGGCGGTGCGGAGAGACGCGTCATCGAGCCGAGTTCCGGTGCCTCCGCCCGCGAAAGTGGACGCGGAGTTGCCGTTGAGGTCGTCGAACTAGCGCTCGGACGGCACCGACTCCAATTCACGTTCAGTGAACGACGCGGCGAGATAGCGGAATGCCGGACTGTTCAGACGCGCCTCGGGGAGTCGGGCGCGCTGCCCCTGCAGGATCGCCGCCGCCTCGGCGCGGCGACCGACAGCCAGGTTGGCAGAGACGGCCGCCAACGTCGCATACGTGCGCGACTCGGCCCCGAGTTCCTTGTCGTTCTCGAGGATCCATTCGGCCGGGCCGTGCGCGGCGCGCGGGTCGCGGGCGCCCACCGCGCCGAACAAGCTCAGCCACTGCCTCTGCGCAGGACTGAGCACTGCACGGCATTGGCCTTCGGTGATCGAGCGCCACCACCCGGCCGCCGACGCGGCGTCGAGGCCCGGATTCAGATCGCCGGCGACGTTCACCATCGAATCCCACAGGCGCCCGGTTCCGCGGGGAAAACGACAGTCCTGCGCCCATGCGCGCACGAGCCCGTAGTCTTCAGCGAACGGGCCGAGGTAGGCCTCTTCGTCGCTCTCGAGTTCCGTTCCCGTGAGGAAGCGGTGCCCATGCCAGCTGGATGCTGCATTGCGCACCTGCAACGGCATCCGTTCGCTGGCTTCCTTCACCTGCGAGGCCCATGCGGGCGGGCCGGCCACGAAGTCGAGCAGCGGAATCGACGACTCGCGCAAGGCAAACAGGTCACGCGCCGTGGCGTTGCGAAACCGGTCGCCAGCGGCGCGCTGGTCGACATGCGGAAAGAAGTCGGAATTGCGGACGCTGTCGTACGAGTCGGCCATCCGTCGAATCGCCTCGGACGGACCCGCCTCGTGCGCGGCGATCATCGCCGCGCTGCCGATGCCGATCTCGCGCAGTCGTCCGGCGATGCCGGGCATCCGGTCGAGCGCAGCGGGGTCGAGGCGCGGCACCTTGCCATCCTTGCGGGCCACCAGAGCGACGTCGGCATAGGTCGTCAGGTAGACCTTGAACTCCGGAAAGACCTCGGCGAAGGCCTTGACGATCGAGCCGACCAGTTCGGGACTCGCTTCGTAGATGTGCAGCCACTGGACGAAGTGGCCGTCGGGCGCCAGGTGCGCCGCGACGTGGGCGTAGAACTCGGCCGTGAACAGCCCGGCGACGCCGCTGACCCACGGGTTCGAAGGCTCCGACACGACGATGTCGTAGCGCGCGCGGGTCTTCGCGAAGTGGGCCCGGGCGTCGTCGATGACGATGCTGCTGCGCGGGTCGTCGAAGACCTTGGCATTGCGCGGCCGGAACCACTGCGCCGCCTCGACGACCGTCGGCTCGATCTCGATGGTATCGACCCGCTGGAGCCCGGGTGCCTCGAGCAACACGGCACTCGAGGTGCCGGTTCCGAGGCCGATCATGGCGGCGGTCTTCGCGTTCGGATGGTGCAGCGGGCCGAGCGCGCCGAGCAGCACCATGGTGTGATCATCCAGCGTCACCGCGCCGCCTTTCGGATACGTCGCGCCGTCCGACTTGCCGTTGGTCAGCAGCGCCCGCGATCCCTCCCGGTGCTCCATCACGGTGATCGTGGCGGTCTTGCCGTCGCGGTGGAAGATGATCCGGTGGTCCTTGCTGTCGACCCGCGCCTGCCCATGGCGGAAGACGCCCGATGCGAGGCGCTGGGGATCGAGCCCTGCGACCCATGGCGCGGTCACGATGAAGAGCCCGGCAGCGACGCCGGCACCCGCCAGCCAGCGCGCGCGGATGAGGCGCCGTGTCGTCGAGCGGTGGCCGAGCGCCCTGCTCCACAACCACACGCCGAGTGCCACGTCGATCGATGCGGCCACGGCCAACGACCACTGCAGGCCGAGCATCGGGATGAGCGCATGCACGGTGATCAGAACGCCGGCGATGGCACCGAACGTGTTGACGCCATAGACCTGTCCGATCTGCCGCTCGCCGTTGCCGCTGCGCAGCAGCATGGCGGTGATGAGCGGCAGCGTCATGCCGGCGCAGATCGTCGCCGGCAGCATCACCGCTGCGGCCAGCAGACCGCTGACGGCGTTGAACATCATGTAGCCCTGCTCGGTGCGCGCCAAGGCTTTCAGCGCCAGCGCCATGCCGTCGAACGAGGCCGCGTAGAGCGGCAACGTCGCCATCGCCAGGACGCCCATGGTCACCTGGATGATGCCGAGCAGCCTGAGCGGCTGCTCGTTCGACTCGATGCGATTGCGAATCCACCAGGCTCCGATCGCCAGACCGAAGATGAATGGCGCCAGCATCAGCTCGAAAGAATGGGTCGCGGCGCCGAGCACCAGCGTCAGCATGCGAATCCAGACCACTTCGTAGATGAACGACGAAAGGCCGGTGACCGCAGCAACAAAGAGAAGCGGCCGCAGATCGGCGCTCGACGGCCCGGCCGCGGGCGGCGCGAGCGATGCGACGCGGTGCCGACCCGCCCGGTCGACCAGCCATGCCGCCAGTGCGACCAGCGCATTGCAACTGCCGGCCAGCGCGATGGTGCCGGGCAGGCCCAGCGCCGGGATCAGCACGAAACCCGAGCCCAGCACACCCAGCGCGGCACCGGCGCTGTTCAGGAAGTAGAGGAAGCTCAGGCCCCGACCAGGCTGCACGCCGAGCCGGATGACGCCCGCGCTCATCAACGGAAACGTCGTGCCGAGCAGGATGGAAGGCGGCAGGATCAGCGCCGCGGCCAGCAGCCACGACGCCGGACAGGCGCCGGCACCGCACACCGTCGGCAGGAACTCGCTGGACGCCCACGCCGATGCCCGTGTGAAGACGCCCTGGAAGCTGAACGCCATCAAGGCGACTGCCGCTTCGACAGCCGCATAGGCCAGGACGGGCCGGCGGATGCGTTCGGAGAAGCGCCCCGTGAGCCACGCACCGAGCGCGAGACCGCCCACGAACACGACAAGCACCACCGCCTGCGCATACGAGGCGTGGCCGAGGATCAGCTTGAGGTAGTGCGACCAGATCGACTCGTAGATCAGGCCGCAGAAACCTGAGACGAAGAAGATCGCGTAGAGCAGCGCGATCTGGCGCGACCGCTGGGACACGGGGGGTGCGAGCGGCATGAAACGATTCTAGAAGTGGCCTTCGCCGGAGAATCCTCAACGCGGCGAGCACCGGCCGCGAGCCTCATCCTCACGCCGATCGTCGAAGCCGAGCGTCGCCGGTACATCGACGGCCGGGATGCTTCCGAAGTTGCTGCCGTAGTTGCTCTCCACGCCCCCGATGGCAATCAAGATTTCCGGCGCCACGCCGTAGCGCAGTCATACCGGCAAACGCACCGATACGCGGCCGAGAAGAGTCATCTCCGCGCATCCTCGGCAAGCCATTCGGCAACTGAATGATCGAAGGACCGCGCCTCAGCCAGGGATCGCACCTTCAAACGCCGGTCAGTACGCGCCCATGAAGTCACGCTTGCCGATGGCGACACCGTTGTGGCGCAGGATGGCATACGCGCTAGTGACATGAAAGAAGAACTGCGGCAGGCCGTAGTTGGCCAAATAGGCTTGACCGACCAGCCTCTTCTCCTTCGGTGTACCGGGACGCAAGACGATCTCTCTGCTTTCGCTGCCTTCGAACCGCGACGCGCCAAGGCCATCCAGAAAGCTCACCGTCTGGGCCAATAGGGAGTCAAGATCAGCAAAGCTCTTCTCTTGTCCCTCGTAACTGGGGATCTCGACACCCGCCAGGCGTGCTGATACTCCACGCGCAAAGTCGGCCGCGATCTGCACCTGCTTGGCCAGCGCAAACATGTCCGGATACAGGCGCGCCTGCAACAAGGCGTCGGGCTCGATCGAGTGGGCCGTGGCGTGCGCACTCGCCTGCGCCAGTACGGCTTTGAGCGCCATCAGCATTTGCTTGAAGACGGGAACCGCGAACGTGTACATCGGGCTGGTCATGGGTCGTTCCTTGGTAGAAGTGCTCTGGACGGCGACGGCTTTCGAGGGTCTCCCCGCCGGGTCGGAAGACCAGCTGCTGCGCCAACGGCCAAGGGCGGAGGACGCAGATTCAGTGTACGGGCGCGCCAAGGGCTCGTTGCTGCGAACGCGCGATCGGCAACGGTTGACCAAGACCCACTGCGGCTGTCGCAATCGGACGCCTGGCAGTCCGTTTCGTCCGGCAGATCTACGGGATCGAGATCGGGCCCGTGTGGACCCGTTCTCGACCCACTTGGCTACCAGAATCCGGCTGAGATGTTCAGCCAAACCGTTGCGTTGACCGGTTGAATCCGCCACCCATAGCTGAAGTTCAAAAGGTCCATTCCAATGCCGCGAGGCGGTCAATCCTGAAGGACATCAAGGCCGCCGCCTGTGATCTTGTCGTGATCGGGACGCATGGCCGCCGCGGCTTCCGACGGGCATTGCTGGGCAGCGACGCCGAGGCTGTCCTGCGCGAGAGCCCGGTGTCGGTGCTGCTCGTCCGCTCACCGGAAAAGACGACGTGACGGGCCCCGCGATGCGCGCCATGGAACGGTTGAACGCCGCAATCGTCTTCGCTGATGGCGAATGGGCGTTCTCCGCCATGGCAGAGTCGCCGTGAGCCGGCCGCAAAAGGGAACCGTCTTGCAGGAAACTGATCACATCGTCCGGCGCGGAAAGCCCTTGTGACCGAACCTCCCCGCATTCCCGACTCTGAGGCCG